>PFLI01000077.1:1256-6012 GCA_002785065.1 Candidatus Roizmanbacteria bacterium CG_4_10_14_0_8_um_filter_33_9 | reverse complement strand
ACTGCTGCTTATTCTTTTTTTCAGCTCGTTGCGTCCCCGATTTTAGGTAAGTTGTCGGATCGATATGGAAGAAAAAAAATATTGATGATTTCCCAGTTTGGAAGTGCAATTGGATATCTCATGTTTGCTTTTTCAAATAATCTTCCCCTTTTATTCGTGTCTAGGATTATTGATGGAATTACCGGTGGAAATATTTCAATTGCTCAAGCATATATTGCGGATGTGACAACAAAAGAAAACCGAGCCAAGGGTATGGGAATGATAGGTGCAGCGTTTGGTCTTGGGTTTATTTTTGGTCCAGCGATTGGAGGTTTTCTTTCACAGTTTGGATATATGTATCCGGCTCTTTTTGCAATGGTTGTGGGTTTGATAACCGTATTATTAACCCATCTTTTTCTACCTGAAACGGTTAATATAAAAGAAAGAGAACACATTGCCCCAACACCTTTTTCATTAATTGAGATAAAAAAAGTACTAATAAAGAGCGGAATTGGTTATTTAATAGTTATTTTTTTATTATTAAATACTTCATTTTCATTATTTACAGGAATATTTGCCCTTTGGACACAAAAAAAATTTGGATTTGGTGCAACTGAAAATGGATATTTTTTTGCCTATATAGGTATATTATCTGTTATTGCTCAGCTCAAAGTACTTCCCTATTTAGCAACACGGTTTAAGGAAAATAAACTTCTTGCATATTCAACCTTTTATTTGTTCTTGGGTTTATTTTTTCTACCCTTTGTAACCCGTTGGGAATATCTTTTATTTACACAGCTTTTTATTGTTTTGGGTAATAGTATGGCAAATCCCTCCATTCAGGCATTAGCTTCTGAAAATGTTCAGAAAGAAGAATATGGGGAAACACTTGGATTTCTTTCCTCAGCCGGGAGCGTTGGCCGAATAATCGGTCCTATTATCGGTGGCGAGTTATTTGATTATTGGGGAATAAATAGTCCCTTTTTCTTTGGAAGCTTAATAATTTTAATTGTTTTTGTGTATCTTCAAGTACGTCTCCGTAGAAAATTACCTTTGTTATAATAATAAGGTATGAAACCAACTGTATACGGCATAATACTTGCAGGAGGAAATGGATCTCGTATGAAGCTGCAAGGTGTTAATAAGGTAACTTCAGAGTTTAAAAATAAACCCCTCATTTATTATGGAGTTGAACTATTAAACGGGATAGTGGAAAAAACTGTTATTGTCATTGGCGCTTACGCAGAGAGTGTAAAAAAGTGTTTACAATCATATCAAGTTGAGTATGTAGTACAAAAGGAAAGACTTGGTACTGCTCATGCAACTCAATGTGGATTGAATATTCTTCCTCACGATTCTTCATCAATTATTATTGTCGGATACGGTGATCACATGATGTATTATCAAAAAAAAACAATACAAAAACTTATTCAAAATCATATTGATGATAAAGTAGAACTTACATTTGTTACTTCTTATTATGATGATATCAACTCTTTGGCTTATGGGAGGATTCTTCGAGATAAAAAAGGATGTTTGATAGGCATCATTGAGCAAAAAGATGCATCTGAGAAAGAGAAAAATATAACAGAATTTAATGCCGGTCTGTATTGTTTTAATTATACGTTTTTGAAGGAGTCATTACCAAAAATTAAGTTATCCCCTATTTCTCATGAATATTATTTAACAGACCTTATTAAATTAGGGATTCAGGAAGGTAAAAAAGTATATGTGTATAAAGTGCCATTTCACGAGGTTGGGGTTGGTATTAATAGGCAAGAAGATTTTTTATTAAATAACATATGATCTTTAATACAATTTCAATAATAATTCCTGTTTACAATGAGCAAGAGCGTATTGTACAGACAATTGATCAAGTTATTGCATCAGATACGCTGGGTTTGAAAAAAGAAATCATTGTGGTTAATGATGGGAGTACAGACAATACGGTGAAAAATATCAAATCTCAAATATCAAATTTCAAATCTACAAATCAAAACTCAAAACTAATTTTAATTACAAATAAAACAAACCAAGGCAAGGGGGCGGCGTTGAAAGATGGATTTTTGAAATCAACAGGCGATATTGTACTGGTGCAAGATGCAGATCTTGAATACTCTCCGCTTGATTATCCGACTTTGTTAGAACCATTTTTAAAACAAGAGGCAGATGTAGTATATGGATCCAGGTTTATATCAAACAAACCACATCGTGTTCT
This sequence comes from Candidatus Roizmanbacteria bacterium CG_4_10_14_0_8_um_filter_33_9, assembly GCA_002785065.1. Classification (GTDB taxonomy): domain Bacteria; phylum Patescibacteriota; class Microgenomatia; order UBA1406; family GWC2-37-13; genus UM-FILTER-33-9. The sequence continues at coordinate 3,815 of PFLI01000077.1, read as the reverse complement.
TTATTATTGGCATTCTGTAATAAATACTTACTTAACGGCTTTATCAAATATGCTAACAAATTTGAATTTGACAGATATGGAAACAGGATATAAAGTATTTAAAGGCGATCTTATACGATCAATTGCTCTTCAACTTCAGACAAAACGATTTGGTTTTGAACCTGAAATCACTGCAAGGATTTCCAAAATAAAAACGCTTAAAATATTCGAGGTTGGCATTTCTTATGCGGGACGAACCTATGCGGAAGGTAAAAAAATTGGATGGAAAGACGGATTCCGTGCACTTTTTGAAATAATATATTTTAATTTGTTCGTTTAAACTAATTTATGCCAATTTTTGAAGAAGAACTTCTTGAACCGATTCCTCGCATCATTCGTTTTATCAAAGCATTCAGAGAGCTTCCCAAAGGTGTTCCCTTATCGATTGCAGATTTAGGTTGCGGTCCGAAAATACGTGCGTATCACGCAATGAAAAAAACAGGTGTTATTATATCGAGCTATTTTGGAATCGACCCATTAATATCAAAAGATGTTATCAAATCACATATGTTTGATAATTCTCTCACCTTAGTACCAAAACCATTTAATAAACATATACCTCTTCCAGATGTAGCTGTTGAATATGTTATTTTTCTTGCAGTATTAGAACACGTTGATAATCCAAAACATATTTTGCAGGATATTCCCCGTGTACTAAAGCCGAAAGGAAAGGCAATAATTACCACCCCCACACCGCGTGCGAAGAATATGTTGGAGTTTATGAGTTATAAACTCGGAATATTATCTCGGCGTGAAATTGAAGAGCACCAGAATTATTTTTTAAAAGAAGATCTTATATCGATGATAAAATCAAGTAAAGATATTAATGTTTCTCATTCATATTTTGAATTTGGATTGAATAATTTACTTGTAATTGAGAAAAAATGATAACAAAAAATAAACTACCTTTTTTGGTTTTTTTTCTCATTTCTTTTTCATTATTTATTTTTTATTTATTTTATGTCAATTTTTCAACCGATACTCTTATTCTTTTTATTTCTCAAAAAATATTTTTTGGGAAATGGTTGGCAAAAGGAATAATCCCTCTTTACAATTCTCATTTATTTGTAGGAATTCCCTTTTTATTTGATCCTGGAATGGGCAATCTTCATCCGTTTAATCTCTTTTTTTTGTTCCCCTATCCGTATTCTTTTGCTTTTTGGTCTGCTTCAACAGCATTGTTGTTTTTAGTTGGTTTTTATTTATTGTTCCAAACATTTTCAAAAAACGAATTGACATGTTTGATACTGACTCTTATCGTATATTTTTCCGGTAGCGGTTTTTGTAGAACAAATAATCCGACAATGTCTCTTGTTATTGCACACTTCGGGCTATTTAGTTATTCAACTCAGATATTGCGAAAAAAAAATATAAGTTGGCTCATGCTTGTATCAGGATTTTTTCTCACCATATCTGGACATATCCAATTTGTTTTTTATGGGTATATGATAGGATTTATCGTGGGTTGGTTGTTTTACAAAGTATCAATTAAAAAGCTTATTTTAAACTTTGCTTTACTTGGCCTGGTAATAAGCTGGTATTATCTGTTGTGTTTACCGATTGTTCTATCTTCAACAAGACTTACTACTCATAAGGATTATGCCAATATAGGTCCGTTAAATCCTCTCCAAACAATCCAACTTTTTATGCCGTTATTTTTTGGATATGTACAAAATGGTTCTAAATGGAATGTTGGTCCAACTTTTGTCATTCTGATTTCCACTTTATTTATTCCTGGTTTACTATATTTGTTTACCAGACAAAAAATTGATAAAAAAATAATAATAGTTTGTCTATTTTTTATGGTAGCAGCACTAGGGTTTATCAATTTTCCTTTTTTTCGCGGAGCCGCACAGAGTTTTATTATTATTCACATTATGGGGCTTGTTTTATTTGCTCAATATGAAAAACAATTGTACTCCGTTGTAACACGTTTAAGAAAAGACTTTATCATATTTTGTTTAGTGTTCAGTATTTTTTCTTTCTCCTTTTTTTTCAGTAAATTGTTTTCTATCTGTTTTTTTCTGCTATATCATACGGTAAAGAAAATTCCCACTCTTTTTTATGATGAATTGACTGTGGAAACAATTGGACGTATTATTGGAATAAATTTTATTTTATTGTTTATTTTATTTTTGACTCTTTATTTTATTCAGATAAAGAAGAAATATGTACAGCTATTTCTCTTTACTTTTATCATATTCGAAGGTATTTTTATTAACTTTTTTTACAACTATTTTATTCCTCAATCGGTTCTACTTACAAATCAGTCATTGATAAAGAAAGTGAAAGGATATGATTATAGACTGCAACCAGGGACTGACGTAATACCATACTTTGGGTTTCATAATTATATGTCTGAAGTTTTATTTCGTCCTCCGTTTTCAAAAGAACCCACTTCATTTGATATTCAAGAACAGAAGTCATTTAATCATCTGAAAAATTTGTTCACCTTTTATCCTTCAACATGGGCTATGACTAATGGTTTAAACGTAATTCAAGGATATAATACTTTTGTAC
>PFLI01000077.1:371-1222 GCA_002785065.1 Candidatus Roizmanbacteria bacterium CG_4_10_14_0_8_um_filter_33_9 | reverse complement strand
TTCAGATTATAAAAAAGAATACGATTATATTATTAAACGGAATTCACTCTATGGAAAGAGTGAAATAGGATTAGACATCAATGGTATAGAAACTTCAAAGATTACTTTATATGACAAGCGCTGGGAAGATCTTGCCGTTCGGTATTTTATTTCAGACCGACCGCTTGCAAAATACAAATTAATATATAAAGATCACCGATATTTTTATGAAAATGAAAAAGCACCGCCTATCTATGGACTAGTGGAAAATAATAAGATAACAATAAAATCACCTTATTATGAAGATCCAAATCAAATGAATTTTAAAATTCAAAAAAGTGAAGTCGGGAAAATACTACAGATAATAATTAATCCGGATGGTTTTGTAGTTGAGCAAAATGAAAAACGAATTACTCCTAAAACAAAAGATTTTAAATTATTAATACCCTTAACAGAATCAGGAGAAATAAGAGTGTTTTATTCACCAATTGAGCACTTACGACAAGTATCAAAAATGAGATGAGCTATATAAGCTCAAGGTATCATTCCGACGTCTACCTTTATAATACCCTTGCGACTGTCCAGAAATATTTCGATTTACTCGCCTCGCTATCGCTATGGCGAAGCGGGTCGATAAATCGAAATAGCGATGAGATTGATGAATATAAGATGTTTTGGTATACTTTGACATTATTTGAGTTTTGAGTATGCGGGATTAGTTTAATGGTAGAACGAAAGATTTCCAATCTTTCGGCAGGGGTTCGATTCCCCTATCCCGCTCCAAATTCAAAATTCATCTATCATTTATTTAGCTTCGAATATCAAACACTTTATAACCAAATCAGTATATAATAATACTTTATGAAAAAAGC
>PFLI01000077.1:0-330 GCA_002785065.1 Candidatus Roizmanbacteria bacterium CG_4_10_14_0_8_um_filter_33_9 | reverse complement strand
TTTTAATATCAAGAGAAGTTGTATCGATAGTTTTAGTAGTAACAGTGTTTGGCCAATCCGTCTGTTGATCCCAAGAGGAAAAATCTAAGTCATCCCAGGAGTCATCTTTGATAACATGCTGTTCCCATTGTGGATCTTGATGATACCTACGAAGCCAAGCAGACCAGTTCAGCATATTTTGGTCAGCACCGTAGGTATTTCGCTTTTTCAAGCGTTGGATTCTCTCAAAATCACTTACATCTAACAAGCAAAAATTAATGCCATCTAATTTTTTAGCTGAAGGGCATGCCAGTATCTCGCCTAAAACAATTTGGCCAAGCAAACAAGCAT
>PFLI01000127.1 GCA_002785065.1 Candidatus Roizmanbacteria bacterium CG_4_10_14_0_8_um_filter_33_9 | reverse complement strand
ATAATTCAAGCTGAATTAATGAAATCAGGAAAAGCACAGGTTGAAGAACCAAACGTTCTTTCCACCTATACATATTCACCAAATGGAAGAGAGATACTTACTATCGGAAGCAAATATTTTCAGCGGACACAACAATTTATTGATGTTCCTATCGAGAAGCAAAATACCCTAGATGAAACAGAGTCACTTAGTACTTTATGTTTTACCCCAAGAGGTAGGCAAATAATGACTCGAACCAGTCAGTATTTTGAGCGTGAAGCTGCCGCAGGTAAATGGAAAAACAGTACATTAACAGATTATTTTAATGGGCAGAAGATTGAAAACGAAGGTAGTAAAAGTCAAGAAGAGCAAATATTTCCCATAGAAAGCCTTGATACTCATGCAATTTCTTCAGAAGGAGTAGAAATGATTTCAAAAGGTGACATTCTTTATTATCGGACATCAACAACTGCAAAAGTATGGAAAAAATCAACCCTTATTGATTACGTAAAAGACAATATTGTAATTAACGCTCTTCCCGATGCTCCAGATCAACAACTACCTACGGCACGTTTTGAAACACATTCATTTTCCCCTGATGAGAAAGAAATAATCACTTTAGGTGATCGGTTTTGGAGAAGAAAAGAAGATTCAAATGACTGGGAAACAGGACTTATTAAAAACTACTTCGTAAATCAAACAGTTCAAACAGGAACTTTTCCGTCAGATCATTGGACTATTCATACATTTTCTCCCACAGGAGATGAATATATTTTAGTAGATGTAACTGTATATGTTCGGAAAGCAGATGCAACTATTTGGGAGTCAAAAACGATAAGTGAATACTTAGGTCAAGATAATCCAATAAAATCAAAAGAAAAAACTGAAGACACAAAACAAGCGACACAAAAAATACCAAAAGATGAAGGACATAAAACATGGCAGGAGGGTGTACTTCTTGATTATTTTGCCGGACAAGAAATTGAGAAAGAAGCAAATAATGATGTTAATAACTATGCAGAGGAAAAGAAAGAGGAATTTCCTTTTTTTGGATTTGATACCCATGCAATTTCTAAAAAAGGAGTGGAAATGATTACAAAAGGAAATAATGTATACTATCATTCTTCGACAACGGAGAAAACGTGGAAAATGACAAAATTGATTCACCTATTTAAAAATAATGTCGTTGTTAATGCAATTCCAGATGCTCCGGATGAACAATTACCTACAGCTGCTTTAAAAACTCATGCATTTGATTCCCAAGATAGAGAGGTAGTCACTTATAAAGATCGATATTGGAGAAAAAAAGCAAATTTAAATGACTGGGAAACGGGATTATTAAAAGATTATTTTACCGATCAGACACTCGAAAAAGGAAACTTTCCTACAACATACTGGGATGTGCATTGTTTTTCTCCTTCAGGACTTGAAGTAATTATTGTTGGAGAAGTAATTTGGTTTCACAAGCTTGATGAATCAAATTGGACAATGAAACGATTAGATGAATATTTTGGAGACAATTTTCCGCTTCGTCAACAAGTTGATGAAAAATTAAAAATTGATGATGAAATTGAAAAAAAGAAATTTGGCGTATTAAAATCAAAAGTAATGGAAGAATTACATAAATTTTTCCGACCAGAGCTTATCAATAGATTTGATGAAGTTGTTGTTTTCGAACCGCTTCGATTTATTCATATGAAGTTTATTGTCAAGATTCAGTTGAAGGGAGTTCGAAAAGCAATGGAAGATCAAGATATGGGTTTTTCCTGTACAGATGCAGCAATAAAAGAGATTGTGCGAAGCGGATTCGACCCGGTGTTTGGTGCGCGCCCGCTCCGACGAGCTATACAAAAATTAGTTGAAAATCCTTTATCCAGTCTTATTATTGAAAAAAAGGTTAAACCAGGAAATCAAGTCCTAGTTGATTTTGATGGTCAGGATTTTGTTTTTAATATTGAGAAAACAGAGATAGTGACAGGAGTTTCAGATAAAGCATCACAAGCAAAAAAGAAATATCTATGCGAAAGCTGTGCAAATAAGTTTATCACCGAAATTGTACTGAATTCTACTCTTATCTGTTCGAAATGCGCGTCTCATGAAATATCCGAAGTATTTGATGAGTGTTTGGATGTCTCATCATTTGAGAAACAAAAAGAGAAAAAAGAAGAATTAAAAACCCCGAACTTAAATTCAGATATGCAAACTCCTGTTGATCAAACTGCTCAACAATCAGTTGCAGTATGAAAATTTTTAGTATAATAACAAAGTAGATATGGAACATAATTTTACGTCTCTTAATATTAAACAATTTAAAGAAACAAAAGTTCAGAGTCAAAAAAAAGATGTAGTCTGGATTGTGTTTCTTCTGTTGGGGGTAGTGACGCTTCTTATTGTATCGGTTGTTCTTTTTGTACTGATACAAAAAAAATTGTATGGATAATATAGTTCTTCAGCCTGTTTTTTTTATTATCTTACTTCTTATTTTATTTTTTCTATCGTGTCAAACAACAAACGAGATATTTTATTTTTTACGTATGTTTATTAAAAATGATTCAACTGTATTTGGATTAGTAACTTTTTTTTTCTTACCCGGAACCATTTTACATGAATTTTCACATTTTTTTATGGCGATTATATTATTTTTACCTGTTCATAAAATACAAATTCTTCCGGAATTTGAAAAAAATTATATTAAGTTAGGAAAAGTACTGTATGAAAAAAAAGATGTAATTCGAGGAGTTATTGTTGGTATTGCTCCTCTTTTAGGGGCAATGCTTTTTTTTTGGTTTTTGTCGATTTTTCATTTATTTCCTCAACAAAATATCTGGTTGTCTATACTGCTTGGATATGTTGTTTTTTCTGTTTCTACATCAATGTTTTCTTCAAAACAAGACTTAATTGATCTTGTTTATATTATTCCGTTTATTGCTCTATTTTGGGCTATTATATATTTATTTAATATTAACTTAAGCTTTATTATTCAAAATAGAACTTTTATCCGTAACATTCAGGAGTTTTTTTATAATGTTCGGTTTTATTTAGTATTTTCACTTATAATACATGGTATAGTTATAATAGTACTTAAAAGTTTACGTACATTAATTAACAGATGAATAAACAACTACTCGCACAGTCATTTACCATAAATGGAACAGGCGCAACTATAAACGGACCTCTCGAAAATATTAGCACTTTAGGAGATGTTGTGAATAAAATACTTCCTTTTACCATAGCATTTGGTGGAATTGCATTATTTCTCATTCTTATGTGGGGAGGGTATGATTTTTTGATGTCTCAAGGTAATCCGGAAAAAGTTAAAGCAGGGGGAGCAAAAATTACAGCAGCTATTGTTGGCTTTGTTCTTCTTGTATCTTCGTATCTTATTACTCGTTTAATCAATTTTATTTTGAACCCAAGTTCAAGTATTTGATTTTAGTAATAAAGAAGTATATAATAGTATATACAAAATATGTATAGGACTTTAGTTTTCATTTACAAATAAATATATTATAAATCACCCGGCGAGAGTCGGGATTTTTTTTGCGCTATTTTTATGCTAAAACCTCAAAAAGAAGATCCAATTATTATATCAGTTGGAGGAAGTCTTATAGTTCCTCAAGGCGAAGTAAATGAAGTATTTTTAAAAAAACTTAATATATTTATTAGAGAACAAGTAGAAAGAGGAAAACGGTTTTTTTTAGTTGCAGGGGCTGGAAAGATTGGTCGTAAATACCGAGACGCAGGAAAAGCCGTTATAGGAAGCATGACAGATGCAGATTTAGATTGGTTAGGTATTCATACTACCCGTTTGAATGCTCATTTACTAAGGACTATTTTTTCAGACATTGCACACCCCCGTATTATTGAGAATTACGATAAAAAATTACGAAACTGGAAAGAACCGATTGTTGTTGGCGCGGGATGGAAACCAGGGTGGTCAACCGATTATGATGCGGTTATTCTTGCTCGCGATTATGGTGCAAATCTTATGATAAATCTATCAAATATTGATTGGGTATATGATAATGACCCAAATAAATATAAAGACGCAAAAGCGATTAAAAAATTAACATGGGAAGAAATGGAAAAATTAGTGGGAAACAAATGGTCACCGGGGATAAATGCTCCTCTTGATCCTATAGCGTCTCAGCTTGCGCATAAATTGAATTTGACTGTTATTGTGACAAACGGTGAAAATTTTTCTAATTTAAAAAAAATAGTAGAGGGGGATGATTTTAAGGGAACAGTTATAATGCCGTTTAAAATAGATGCAAGTTTTTATGACAGAGAGTACTATACGGGAAAAAAAGGGGGATACAAACATAGGATTACTGAGTCGTTATTTGGAGCTTTTTTTCGCCGTTTAGCTGCATTATACAGAGCTCTTGTTATTAAGCTGTTTATTAATCCAAAAACGTGTTTAGATGTTGGATGTGGACGGGGAATTCTTATCTCTTATTTACGAAAACTGGGAGTTGAGGCATATGGAGTTGAGCTCTCAAAAACCGCTATGGAACTGGCACAGGATGATATACGATCATATATTAAAGAAGGAGACATCGTGAATATTCCGTTTGAAAATGATCGGTTTGATTTGGTACTGACATTTGATGTTTTAGAGCATCTAGACAGATCAAAAATAAAACAGGCAATTGATGAAACCGTGCGTGTTTCAAAAAAACATATTTTGCATAAAATATATACGGTTGAAAATAAATGGATAACTTATTTTCATAAACGTGATTTTTCCCGTGTTTCCGTATTTCAAAAAAAATATTGGCAGCATATATTTATTGAGCTTCATTCAGTTTCAGTACTTCGTAATTCGTTATTTCGTCTACCATCTTTTTTTGAAACCATTTTTCTCTTGAAAAAAAAGTAAAATAGTATATATGCTTCTTACCAATATTCGTCTACATCAATTCCGTAACATTGAGGATACAAAATACTCTATTGGAACATATCTTACAATGGTAGTTGGTGAAAACGCACGAGGAAAGACAAACATCCTTGAATCAATTTTATTTTTACTAAATGGAACTGGATTTCGAGAAAGCAGGGAAGATGAGCTTATTATGTTTGAAAAAAATCAGGGATATGTTGAAGGCGTATTTACAGATTCTTCTGACACATTGCATTTTAAAGTATATCTTGAGAAACAAGCTGTATCTACTTTAAAAATATTTTTTTTGCAAAAAGCCCGAAAGAGACAATATAAATATTTATCGGAGCAAACTCGTGCAGTGCTTTTTTCTCCTGAACAAATTGAAATAATAATTGGTTCACCGGAAAAACGAAGGTCATATTTTAATTTGGTTATTTCTCTTTTTTATCCGGAGTATAAAAAGAAACTTGTTAATTATGAGAGTGCGGTTCGCAAACGAAACAAAGTATTGGAACTGGTCCGAGATGAAGGGAGGCTTCAAAGTGAACTTACCTTTTGGAATAATTACCTTATCGAACAGGGAAGTTTTATCACAAAAAAAAGAGAAGAATATATTGCATATTTAAATAGCAATCCCAAGTTAGATAGCAAAGAGTTTAAGATTGTTTATCAAAAAAATGAAGTTACAAAAGAGCGTTTTGTAGAAAAATATGAATTTGAAAAGCGGATACGAAAAACCGCGATTGGTCCGCAAAAAGATGATTTTATTATTTTTCTTAAAAATGGTTTTGATCGGAATATTCATCATTTCGGCTCCCGAAGTGAACAAAGGTTGGGTGTGTTTTGGTTAAAAATGAATGAGATACACTATATTAAAGAGCATTTTGACAAAAAACCCATACTTCTACTTGATGATGTCTTTTCCGAATTTGATATGCATAACAAAAAACTCATTTTAGATTTGATTACTACTTATCAAACCATTTTAACAACAACGGAAGAAGAAATCATCGAACTTATTGATATAGAGAAAGAAATAATTAGGTTATAGTAAAATAAAGAAATGAGTTTGGAGGGTGGGCAGGACGGTAATGCGCGGGTTTCGAAAACCCGTGGGAGTAATCCCTAACAGGTTCAATTCCTGTACCCTCCGC
>PFLI01000135.1 GCA_002785065.1 Candidatus Roizmanbacteria bacterium CG_4_10_14_0_8_um_filter_33_9 | reverse complement strand
TCGTTCATATTCGGTGTAATGTTGGGTTTACTTATGATAGTTAAACTGTATATTGAATTATTGAATCATAAGAAGCTTAATTGTCATTGCGAGGAGCATAAACGACGAAGCAATCCCGTCGAGATTGCCACGCCGAGTCAGACTCGGCTCGCAATGACATGTAAATATGATAATAATTCTCTTTGTAAATTACTTTTATTTATGCTCAGTTTTTTTATCGTGTTAATAAATCCTAATGGAATCAATGGAGCCTTGTATCCTTTAAGAATATTTAGCAACTATGGGTATCCAATTGTAGAAAACCAAAATGTATTTTTTTTGTCAGAAAGAATATCAAATCATCTTGTTACATATTTTTTTATTATTTCACCAGTAATTATTATTACTATTTTCTATTTGATTTTCAGAAGAAAAATTCTTGAAAGTTTGTTATTAACGGGAATGTTTTCTTTTTCAGTTTTTCAGATACGTCATTTTCCATTTCTTGTTTTGACTGTAATACCTTTTGCTTCATGGATGATTCATTCACTTTATTTTTATATACATAAATTATTCAAAAAGATAAACTTAACAAGTTATAGAAATAGTATTATTTTACTTTTCCTATTTATAATAAGCTTTTTATCATTCTTCTTTTTCGATAATTCATATAGTAATACGTTTGATAGTGATAAACGGTTTGGATTTGGATTTGAAGAAAATGAAAAAGAAGCAACTGATTTTATATTGAAACATAATTTAAAGGGAAATGTATTTAACAATTTTGATATTGGCGGATATTTAGTTTATCGTTTCTATCCAAAATACCAATTATTCATTGATAATAGACCTGAAGCTTATCCGAGCGATTTTGTTCAAAATATATACATACATATGCAAGAAAAAATAGATCTTCAGAACAGTATATTTAAAAAGTATGATATAAAGACAGTAGTCTTTAGCCACACAGATCAGACTCCTTGGGCTCAGCAGTTTATTTCACGTATTTCGCAAGATAACAATTGGAAATTGGTCTTTTTAAATTCACGTATCATTATTTTTACTCAAAATACTAAACTTCCCGATCTCAGGGATAATAGATTATTTTTTAAAAAAAGTATAGATAAAGAAAACAGTTATTTAAATCTCCTTCGTTTTTCTGGAATTTTTAATAGTCTTCATATAGACGATTTAGCAAACTACGCTTTTAAAAAAGCAGAAAAATTAGGAATAGATTCTTGCTCAATAAAACGTAATATCGTCATGCAAATGAAAAACTCCATATATTTTTCACAAGTTGATAATTATAAACGGAGCTCTTTCTGGTGTTTTTAGTCTTCTGTATCAGTCTATTTTCTTCTTTTTGTAGCATATAAGCGACTGAATCAGTCCAACAAATGATATATAAAAAATAAAGACATACCTTGTCATCCTGAACTGGTTTCAGGATCTAAGTTAATAATAGATGCCAAAACAAGTTCGGCATGACAAGTTGTTATTATGCAAGATCAAGAGGATCTTTTATACCACTTAGCCTTTTCTTGTTTTCTTGGTATTGGTCCTGTTACATTTCAAAAACTTGTTGCCCATTTTGGTTCTGCAAAAAAGGCTTATACCATTTCTGAAAAACAGTTATCGGATATTCTCCGAAGAGATATTTTTGAAAAATTTATTAACTATCGTCGTGATTTTAAACCGGATAAACAATTGGAGTTATTTAATAAAAGGGGAATTCATACAATACATCAAAATCATGATTATTATCCTTATCAACTTAAAAATATATCTGATCCACCCATATGTCTTTATATCAAAGGAAATCTAAAAACAATTTGTTTTGAAGAGCCACCTCAAGGCGACTATTTCTTTGGAATCGTCGGTACACGAAGACCGACTTCATACGGGATGCAGATTACAAAAAAATTTACATCTGATTTATGCAGAGCTGGATTTGTTATTGTTTCTGGAATGGCAATGGGAGTTGATGCAATCGCACATAAAACAGCAATTGATGAGGGAGGGAAAACAGTAGCAGTTTTAGGATGTGGAGTTGATGTTGTATATCCAAATGTTAATAAATATCTTTTTAATGAGATAATTAAAAAAGGAGGAATTATTGTATCTGAATTTCCTCCAGGAAGGACAGTGCTAAAAGGACTATTTGTTGCACGAAACAGAATAGTCTCTGGTCTTTCACAGGGAGTATGCATCATTGAAGGAACAAATACATCTGGAAGTCTTATAACAGCTCGATTTGCAGCAGAGCAGGGGAAAGATGTATTTGCACCTCCGGTTCCAATAACAAGTGAGATGTCACAAGCCCCGAACTTATTAATTAAGCAGGGTGCGAAATTTATTACTTCAGTATCTGATATTCTTGAAGAATATCAGATGAAGATTGTTCCTGCGAAAGAGAAAGATATACTTATCAATTGCGATCTTGAACAGAAGAAAATACTTGAACTCATAATACAAGAGCCTTGTTCAATTGATGATATTGTAAATAAAACCCATTTACTGATTACAGAAATACTAAAGACAATGTCGATTTTTGAGATAAACGGCATAGTTGAAAAAAATTCAGAAGGAAAATATCAAGTAAGAAGATGAATTAATTACACCATTGTTTTTATTAGAGTATCAATTGTTGCATCCATTTTTTTAATCCTTCGTTGATACTTTTCTTCTTCAATTGGTTGAGTTTTTAAAAAAACATCCACAAGTTGTTTTGCCATTTCAAGATCAATATAATCCGAGGGGATTGAGAGAACATTGATGTGATCGTTTTGTCTTGCGTGTTCAACCTGTTCCTTTTTAAAGCTTAAAGCGCATCGAATACCTTTAAATCTATTTGTTGCAATACATACACCAACTCCTGATCCGCAGATTACAATACCTTTTGAATCTGGTTTTTGTAAAACTGCTTGAGCCAATCGTTGAGCAAAATCTGGATTATCATCAAGCGGATCATATTCATAGTTGCCGATGTCTTCAACGCGTATATTTTGTTCCTGCAAATACTCAATCAGTTTATTTTTCAGTTCAAATCCTCGATGGTCGGCAGCGATAAAGAGAGACATATTAAAAGTATATACCCCTTCGCTTTCATTTTGCAAGAGAATACTTAAAGGTTAATTGATAATTGAAAGCTACGGTAGGTATAAACCACATTTTTTTCAAAGAAAAAACCCGTTTCGTACGAATCGACAACGGGTTTTTCAGGAGAAAATCATTTCACTATTCTTTTTAAGCTTTTTCCGGCGGTAAAGCCAGGAGTCTTTGTTGCAGGAATTTGGATCTCCGCACCAGTTTGAGGATTGCGGCCTTTTCGTGCGGCTCGTTTGCGCACCATAAAGGTTCCAAATCCAGTAACGACGACTTTCTCTCCTCTTTTTAAAGCATCAGTAACAGAACCAAAGACTGCATTTACTGCGTCCTTAGCTGCTTTTGCAGTAAGACCTGCTTTTTTAGTTACTTGAGCTACTAAGTCTGATTTTGTCATATTGTATTTATTTTGTCACCTCCTTTCTTGGGGTAAGGATAGTAGGTTTTGAGCCTCTTGTCAATCTATATTTAAAATATCTTATTATAACAATCTATATCAAATATGGATTGCTGTGACAATACGTAATATAAAAAAGTTAAATCGTTTATATTTTTGTTCTCGTTTCAGTTCTGTATTCTCGAATTACGGTGATTTTAATTTGACCCGGGAAAACATCAAATTTTTCTTCCAATTCTGTTTTGATTTTTGATGCTAAAATCACTGTCTCATCATCATTGATTTCATCCGATTTCACAATGACTCGAAGTTCTCGGCCCGCTTGAAGAGCATATGCTTCTTTGACGCCTTTTTTTGTTTTTGCTGCATCTTCAATTGTCTTAATTCGTTTTAAATATTCTTCAAAATCCTCATGGCGTGCGCCTGGCCGGCCTCCTGAAACTGCATCACCAATATATACAATTATTGCTTCAAGTGAATTGAATGGAACATCTTCATGGTGTGAAGCAATACAATCGATTACTTTTTGGGGAAACCTGTATTTTTTTGCAAGTTCTACGCCTAAATCAATATGGGAACCTTCTTTTTCAACAATGACTTTTCCGATGTCATGTAAAAGACATCCGAGCTTTACAACATTAACATCTGCATGTAGTTCATGGGCAAGTGCAACACCAATTCGTGTTTCCTCAAGAGTATGTAAAATCATATTTTGTCCATATGAGTATCGATATTTAAATTTTCCGAGAAGTTGAGTAATTTCCTGAGGTAGATTAAACACACCCACCTTATGAGCTAATTCTTCTCCAGCTTTAAAAATAACTTTTTGTATTTCTTCTTTTGTTTTAAGGACGATTTCTTCAATTCGAGGTGGTTGTATGCGTCCGTCTTTAATGAGTTTTTCTAGAGCTACTCGCGCAATTTCACGTTTGACTGAATCAAATGACGATAGTTTAATTACTCTTTCTTCTTCAAGGTCCACATCAACTCCGGTAGCAAGTTCAAATGCGCGGATATTACGACCTTCTTTTCCGATAATCCTTCCCTTATATTCATCACTGGGAATATGGACAACCGAAAGCGTATATTCTGAAACATAATCAGTAGCTCCGTATCGCATAGCATCAACAAGCATTTGCTTAGACTTTTCATCTATTTGAAGCTTGATATCTTCTTCACTTTGCTTTATACGTTTGGCAATATCAGTTTTTAGTTTATCTTCCCACCCTGCAAGTAAAAGATTTCTAGCTTGATCCTTGGTGAGTTGAGCTATTTTTTCAAGTTTTTGCAGAATGGTATCGCGTTTTTCTTCCAGGTCTTTTTTTACGTCATCAACGCTTTGTTTATCTCGTTCAACTTGTAGTTTTTCCGTAGAGAATGTTTTTTTTTCTTCATCCAGTTGTTCTTCCTTTTTTGCCAACCGTTTTTCTGCTTCAAGCGATTCGGAGAGAATTTTTCGTGATTCTTGCTCAGCCTCTTGTTTAATGCGTAAAGATTCTTCGTTTGCGTGAAGTATTATTTCTTTTGCTTTTTGTTGAGCTTGAATTGTTAGTTCTTTTTCTTTTTCCTTATTCTTTGAGAATAAGAAGTTCAATAGATTATTTAACATATCTTATGTGGATATGTTCAAGAGAGTTACGCGCTTGTATTATAGTTTGATATTGTAAGACGCATATAATTATAAGTTTTAATTTAATTAGTTTTACTCCTTGAACAAATTGGTAATGCAAAGTATTGTACTCTTTTTTTCTTCAATCTTCAAATGAATATTTTTGTTTTTGTTTTGAAAATAGCTATAAAAATCACAAAAACATTTGATAATTATTTCTTTCGCATGATAAATAAATATTTAAAGCCCCTTAAATAAAAATTATATTGTCTTGCTCTTTCATGCCAAATTAGAGTATTTGAGGTTTGATTTTTTCTAGTTAGGCAGACAAGGTCTATCGGCTCAAAATATTTAATTAATCTTTCCCAAAGTAGAAAACCAGTTGCTGTAAATTTTTTCTTTATCCATTGATCTGCAATAACCCAGCTCATTACCTTACCTGGTTTTAAGATTCTGTAAATTTCCTTTGCCACGTCAATTATTGTTCCGCTACCACACATCGGATCAAGAAAAGTCTAAATCTTCCCACTCTTTATCTGTTAGACCGTATTTTCTCAACATATCACTACAACTTAATAAAGTTGATCTCTCTTGGTGATAATTTTCTGGATGATAGTTAATAACATCTTCGCCTAAACTATCAACGAGCATTTCTAAATCTTTTTTAACATTTCTTCAACTTTTACACTTGGACAGTATATTTTTATAGCTTCCATGATCGAAATCAAAGCTTCTTCTCTTGTAATTTGTAAAACTGGCTTATTAGAATCAATCCCTTTTCGTTTAAGTAGATTTTTGGCATTCATAAAATTATTTCAA
>PFLI01000109.1 GCA_002785065.1 Candidatus Roizmanbacteria bacterium CG_4_10_14_0_8_um_filter_33_9 | reverse complement strand
CAATTATTGTCTCTTTTTTCATAAAGTTTATTTACATCATAACCTAAAATAAAATATCTGTCAATTTTTAAAGAAATTGAATTCATCATGCCTCTTACTTATATATTTGAGTTAAGATGCGAGGTATCATATCAATGATATCATCGTTATTATACCAAGTATTCTGTTCCCTATATAGTTGATCCGCTGATGCTTTTAGAACGAATGAAGAAATGATTGCCGAAGTCAATGGATCCGAATGGGTAAAAAATGAAGCGGTTAACCCAGCCAAAATATCTCCTGTACCTCCTTTTGTTAAACCCGCATTCCCTCCTTTTATCACATATGTATTTTCTCCATCAGTCACTATGTCATCAATCATCTTAACCATTAAAATGCAATTATATTGCTTTGTAAACGTAATCATTAATGGGGCAATGGTTTCGATATTAGACTTAGATAAAGTAACTCCTGATAATTGGGAAAATTCTTTTATATGTGGTGTTAATATTGGTTTGGTGTTAAGTTCCAATAACCATTTTTTATCCATCATTTGTAAAACTCCCGCATCCAAAACAAACTTTTTATCAGGAAAGCTTGATAAAAGATATTGAGAAAGATAATAAGTAAAATTTGATTCACTATTTTTTTGTAATTGTAATATTTCTGGTAAATTAAGATTGTGCAAGACTGGTTTTAATTCACCACGCATCATTCCCGGACCAACTAATACAACGTCGTCCTCATTAACATAAATAGAAAGATCTTCTTGACGAATTACCATTCCATTTTGAAACTTTTTTTTTAAAGAAAGCATCACTTCTGCGTTTTCTTTTGTCGAACAATAATGAACCATATCCACAAAATGAGATGCAATTTCTGCTGCCCAGATAGATGCACTATGAAATAATGAAGATCCTCCAACAACTAACAATTTACCGTTTTGGCCTTTATGGGAATCAGATGATGGAAAATGCAGACGTTGGAAAAAAGGAGTTATTGCTGCGATATCTGAGCTATTTATGATATTCATATGATTATTCAGAGCGTAATTATATGCTATAATTTTACATTATGTCAATAACTCATGTCCAACTGAGAAAATTATTTTCTGATTATTGGTCACACAAAGAACACAAAGAAGTTCCCCCTTTGCCATTAGTACCTCCAAATGATCCAACCACTCTTTTTACCGGTTCTGGTATGCAACAATTAGTTCCCAATCTTTTGGGAGAACCTCATCCATTAGGTAAAAAATTATACAACATTCAACCTTGTTTTCGCTCACAAGATATTGAAGAAGTAGGTGATAACCGTCACACAACTTTTTTTGAAATGATGGGGAACTGGTCGCTTGGAACTTATTTTAAAAAAGAACAAATTAAATGGATCTGGGAATTTTTGACAAGAGAATTAAAACTTCCAAAAGAAAAACTTTATATCACTGTTTTTAAAGGAACAAAAGAAATTCCAGCTGATGAAGAATCTTACAATATTTGGAAGCAGCTAGGAATTCCTACAACAAACATTTTTAAGTATGAAGGAAACTGGTGGTCAAGAGCTGGAGCACCAAATCAAATGCCGCCTGGTGAACCGGGTGGACCGGACAGTGAAGTGTTTTATGAATTTACTCAAATTAAACATGATCCAAAATTCGGAGAAAAGTGTCACCCAAACTGTGTATGTGGACGATTTCTGGAAATAGGTAATTCAGTTTTCATGCAATATAAAAAAAATCTGGATGGATCTTTTTCTGAACTCCCGGCAAAAAATGTTGATTTTGGAGGAGGATTGGAAAGAATACTTGCAGCATTGAATGATGATCCAGATCTGTTTGTGACTGATTTGTTTAAAAAAACAATTAATACTATCGAAAAATACTCCAACAAGTTATATAGTTCAATAGAATACAAAGCAAAAATAAGAGTTATCGCCGACCATATTAAAGGAGCATGTTTTATGGTTCGTGCGGGAATTGTGCCCAGCAATAAGGAACAAGGTTATGTTATGCGTCGTTTAATTCGAAGAGCTGTTGTAAAAATGATGGAACTTAATATAACTCCACTAAAAGCACTTGAAACAATTTGTACTGAAATAATAAATATATACAATACAGTATATTTTAAAGAAGATGATTTGATAAAACTAAGATCCATTATCGGTAAGGAAATTAATTCTTTTGAAAAGACTGTATATAGAGGAACTAAGATTCTTCAAAATCAATCCTCGATCAGTGGAAAAATACTATTTGACTTGAAACAAAGTTATGGTTTTCCTGTTGAATTAGCCCTAGAATTACTTGAACAATGGAATAAACCAGTTAACAAAATCACTTTACTACAAGAATACATGGAAGAATTCAAAAAACACAAGGAGCTTTCCCGATCTTCTTCAACCAATAAATTCAAAGGAGGTCTCGCGGACAATAGCGAACAAACATTAAAATATCATACTGCAACACACCTTCTTCATCAAGCCCTGTTTAACGTATTGGGCGATGATGTTCGTCAGGAAGGATCAAATATTACTGGAGAACGATTGCGTTTTGATTTTTATCTATCACGGAAACCGACTGAGGATGAAATAACAAAAGTACAAACAATAATGAATAACAAAATTCAAGAAGAACTTTCTGTTACCTATAAAATCATTCCAAAACAAGAAGCACTGCAACTTGGTGCAAAATCATTTTTCCGTGAAAAATACCCTGACATGGTTAAGGTATATTATATAGGTAATTTTTCCAAGGAATTTTGTGGAGGACCGCATGTAACAAATACGAAAGAAATTGGAATAATATCAATCTACAAATTTGAAAAAATCGGAAATAATATTTACCGTATTTATGCCAAATAAATCAGAATGAAAATTACTGATAAAATATATGGCACATTCAACGTTACATCTCCGGTTATTCTCGAGATAATTAAATCAGCTCCTCTCCAAAGACTAAAACGCATTTCTCAAATGGGCCCCCCTGATATGTTCTATCATATACCAGGGTATAGCAGATACGAACACAGTGTCGGTGTTATGCTTCTTTTAAAACATTTAGGAGCATCTGAATCTGAACAAATCGCAGGACTAATACATGATGTTTCACACACAGCATTCTCACATATTATTGATTGGGTTATAGGATCGGGACATATTGAATCGTATCAGGACGATCAACATATGAAAATTGTTAACCAATCAGAAATACCGTCTTTGCTTATTCACCACGGAATAAATCCTCAAATTGTTCTTAATTATAAACACTTTTCTCTTCTTGAACAAATTATTCCTAACTTATGTGCAGATAGAATAGATTATGCACTCCGTGAATTTCCCTTAGCAATAGCAAAACAATGTTTTCACTATTTAATAGTAATGAATAATCAGATTGTTTTTAAAAATAAAAAATTAGCGCAATTATTCGCTACTCATTTTCTTTTAAGACAAAAAACGCATTGGGGAGAATATGAAGCTGTAACCCGATATACACTCTTTGCACAGACTCTCCGTCTCGCCCTTAAAGACAACTTGATTACAATAAAAGATTTTATGGATGATGAAGAAAAAATATTAACTAAACTTACAAAAAGCAAAAATGTGTTATTAATAAAGATTCTTACAATTCTTCGAAATAAAGATCTTTCTTTTTTACCAAAAAGTATAGTTACGACTCAAAAAAAATTCCGATATGTTGATCCACTGTTTCTCGAAAAAGAAAAAGTATATCGGCTTTCTAAAACAGACCCTTATTTTGTAAAAGAGATACAAAAGGCCAAAGAAGATAATCAAAAGGGTGTTAAAGCGGGTATTGTATAATAATACGTATGAAAAAACCAAATTGCACCTTTGCTGACTTTCTTAAGCTGGATTTTCGTGTTGGAGAAATTAAACAAGCAACACCTCTTCCCAATTCATCAAAACTCCTCTTATTGTCTCTAGATCTTGGAGATGACTATGGAGTTGTCGAGATTTTATCTGGTATTGCGAAATATATATCTCCTCAAGAACTCGTTGGTAAAAAGGTTCCGGTACTCGCTAATCTGGAACCAAAACCAATGGCGGGAAAAATATCAAATGGTTTTATTTTAATGGCTGATTTGATACATCACGTTCCTGCTCTTATTTTTTTATCTCCCGATATTCCTAATGGAACAAACCTTTGTTGAAATCTTATCTAAATCGCACCCGAACAAGACAAAGAATGATGATACAAAAATCGTCTTGACATATATAAAAAAATAATGTTTAATCATTAGATTATGAGAAAAAAAATAGTTTCACACAAACCAACATTACATACTGAAGTAAAAAAAACAGACACTTCAGAATTAAAAACATTTAATAAAACACCTGTTTTAGTTGTTTTAGGCCTTGTTGCAGTATTTCTTGTTATAAAAATCGTAACAATGCAAACAGGAATCTCAATGGACTCGATGAAAAGTAAAGTGTTACCTGCAACTATTACAAAAGTTATTGGAAACCCAGATCAAAAATTTAAAATTAATACTATAAAAGAAATTAATGGCGTGTATGAATTTGAGTTAGAACTTCTCGGAGCAACAGCTCAAAAGTATACTTCATATATAACGAAAGACGGAAAGATTCTATTTACCTCGGGAATTAAATTAGACGATATGAATAAGCAAAATACTACTCAACCTTCTCCAGCTAAAAAAGTAAGTTGTGATGAACTTCCTAAATCCGAACAGCCAAAATTAACAGCATTTGTTGTTGCTGATTGTCCGTTTGGATTACAAATGCAAAGAGTTGTTAAAAAAGTAGTTAGTGAAGCTCCAGATTTCGCTTCAGACTTGGCAATAAAATATATTGGATCCGTCGAAAACGGTAAAATAATCTCTATGCATGGAGATAAAGAGGCTCAAGAAAATTTAAAACAAATATGCATTCGCGATGAACAAACAGATAAATATTGGCCGTATGTTTCTTGTTATATGCAGGAAGGAAAATCTGAAGAATGTTCAACAACCGCCGGTATTAATAAAGCCAGCTTAGATTCTTGTATTTCTGATCCTAAACGAGGACTTGCATTTGCCCAAAAGGATTTTGATGTAGCGAAAAAATTCAATGTAAGCGGATCTCCAACTTTACTGCTTAATGATAAACAAGTTGTTTCTGAATTTGATTTTGGAGGAAGAAACGCAAATAGTCTTAAAGAAATCGTTTGTTGCGGAAGCAATTCAAAAAGCGAATCATGCGGAAAAACACTTTCAAAAACAGACATGGCAACGTCCTATTCGCTAACAGAAGAAGCTTCAACAACTAATTCAAGCACAGCTGCAGCAAATTGTGGAACAAATTAAAAAAGGTATAGAAAAAAATAAGTTTGTCCAATTTCTTCTTATTTTAGGAATAATTGTTATTTTAATGACAGGTTATGTGTGTATAAAAACACATTAATGTGCGTTTGTTTGACGAAATCCGAACCTATTTTGAACGGAACTGACGGCGCGCTTCGCGCGCCAAACTGAACGCTCGGGCGGGCAAAAAAGAAGGGGGTTGGGGGGAAGGAATTTTTGCCCGCCCTCGCTTTCGCCGCTTCTTTTTTCGCCGCCGCAATTTTTCGTACCAACGAAGTTAGCGCGCTACAAAAATTCATTTTAAGTATGGCAAAAATACAAATTATTGACAAGAAATAATTACGGGTGTATATTCAAAACAGATAGAATACAAAGGTCGGATTATCTATTTAAAAATTAAAAAGGAGATAAAAAAATATGCCAAGATATAACGGAACAGGCCCTTTGGGTTCGGGTCCCGGCACTGGCTGAAGCTTGGGTCCTTGCGGCGGAGAAATGGCTTATGGTCGCAGAGGCGGTGGTCGTGGCAGAGGATTAGGTTGGAGAAGATTTTGGGGATATTATCCCGCTCCTACTCCTTCTAAAAAGGAAGAAGCAGAAATACTTTCAGAAGAAACAGAAATTTTAGAACAAGAACTTCAAGCCATTAAATCTCGCTTAGCCGAACTTAAAGGTCAAAAATAAAAAGTTAAACATTACCTTATATTAACAACAACTGACATAAAACGGTTTAGCTTAAAATTAATAAAAAAATAAAAGGAAATAATAATATGATGCTATGATAAATCAGCTGTCTCCCATAAAGTGGGATAATAAAGGGTAATTATTACCAGTTATTATCATTTTAAAGGAG
>PFLI01000110.1 GCA_002785065.1 Candidatus Roizmanbacteria bacterium CG_4_10_14_0_8_um_filter_33_9 | reverse complement strand
TAAAGAAGAGTCAAATTGTCGATTTTTTTAAAGGTAATAATGGTAAGTATTCCAGCAAAGAAAATAGACAAACATTGAGTAATAAGAAGGAGTTTCTTTCGATTGACATGATCAGCAACAACACCTCCGATGAGCGAAAAGAAGATAATAGGTGCAATTCGGAATAGACCAATAAGTCCGAGTGCTAATGGAGATTTTGTAAGCATGTATACGTGCCAATTAATTCCCACATTCTGCATTTCTGTACCGATGCGCGACATAAACATTGCAAACCAAATATTGCGGAAAGGAGGATGAGAAAGGGCTTTAAAAGGGGAAGTTTTCATAGTCCAAACACCTTATCCCATTTCCCGTTTTCGATGATATCTTCAAGATTGTGAAAACTTTTGTTTATACGATGGTCTGTAAGACGATTTTGCGGAAAATTATAAGTACGAATTTTATCTGCTCGCTCTCCAGTTCCGATATTTTGAACATAAGAAACCATTGCTCCCCGTTTTTTTTCTTCTTCAAGTTGGTACAACTTTCCCTGAAGAAGGTCAAGGGCAATTTTTCGGTTTGCCTCCTGGTAGCGTTCCCGGCTGGCTGTCACCACTATTCCGGTAGGCTTATGTGTCAGGCGTACTGCTGTTGAAACTTTGTTTACATTTTGCCCTCCATGTCCGCCAGCTCTATAAAATTGCCAGTCTAAATCAGTAGGATTGAGCCGGACTTCAGATTGAAGAATTTGAGGGAGAACGACAATAATACATGTTGAAGTATGGATTCTTCCCTTTCGTTCTGTCTGCGGGGTGCGCTGGACCCTGTGAACTCCTGTTTCATTTTTAAAAAGTTTATATGCATTTTCTCCTTTTAACATAACGGTATTATCATCTAAATAGCTGAATTTGAACAGTTTTTTTTGAGCAAATTTGAAATACGACATTAAAAGCTCCTGCATCCATAGTTTTGACTCATCTCCTCCAACTCCCGGAAGAGCCTCTATAATGGCGATATTTGGATTAATAAGCATAAAATTAATGACAAATGTCAAATGACAAATAAACAAATCAATAACAAATCATCAAATTACAAAACCTAATTTTTTAATTAGTTGATCAAGTGTCATCGTCTCCTGTTCTCCTGTTTTCATATTTTTAAGTTTGATTACTTTTTTTTCAACCTCTTCCGGTCCTTGAATGAGAACAAAAGGAATTCCTTTACGATTTGCGTATTTGAGTTGTTTTTCAAGCTTTATAGATGGATCTGGATATAGTTCAACTGAAATATTATTACGGCGAATATCTTGACTTAGTCCAATAGCATTATTCCACAGGTCTTTTGAAAATACACTCACAAGAACATTTGAAACTGAAGTAAATTCAGGCATAATATTACATTCTATGGCTGCTTTAAGTGTACGGTCAAATCCAATTGCAATTCCAGTAGCTGGTATTTTTTGATTGCTAATCTTTTCAACAAGCTTGTCATAGCGTTCTCCACCTGCAACAGATCCTGCAGAATATTCAGGTATTACAATTTCCCAAATGGGACCCTGTGAGTATGAGAATGATCGTGCAAGTGTTGGTTCAAACGAATACCATTCTGTTGGAAATCCGCTTGAAGACAAATATTCGAAAATTAATTTAATAGTTTCATCAGGTTTAATATTCTGAACATAGGATAAATATTCTCTTGCTTTATTTTTATCAATACCTTTTTCAATCATTTCCTGGATAACTCCCTCAGATCCTATTTTTTTTAGTTTATCGATTGAGGATATTGCTGTATATGGAACATTTTTCATGAGATCACGGTTGTTTATCACAGCCTTTGCTGTTTTAAAACCAAGACGGCGGTAAATATCAAGAGTTAATGCAATTACTTCTGCATCTGCAAGAGGAGATGCTATGCCAAAAATATCAATATCAAATTGAGTAAATTCACGATAACGCCCTTTTTGCGGTTTTTCAGCTCGAAATACAGGTTGAACCTGATATCTTCGATATGGCATTATCAGTTGACCTGCATACTGGCCAATAACACGACAGGAGGGTACTGTTTGATCATAACGGAGTGCAACACTACGATCTCCTTGATCCTTAAATTTATAGAATAATTTTTCGTCTTCACCGATTTGTCCGGTAAAAAGTTCCAATGGTTCAAGTGTGGGTGTTTCCAAAGGTTCATATCCCCATAATTCACACACTTCAATCATCTTATTTTTTAACCACTGACGTTGCATAGCATCTTTGGACAAAAAATCCCGAAATCCTTTTAAAGTTTGAGTCTTAATACTTGACATATAATGAAATTATACAAAACTATTAACTTGTTTGGAGCTAAATGATATGAAAGCCGCTTGATTTGCATAAATCTGAGTGCATTCTATCAGTTTTATTTTTGTATCTTTTTGGTTGATTACCATCGGTAAATCAGTGCAGGCTATAAGAACGGCTTCTGCTCCTTGGTTTTTCAAATTATTTATAACCTGAATTAACATATTTGTTTCTTCTTTTGTTGTTTTTCCTGCAAGTTGAGTCATTATTACCTTTGTAACTATTTTTTGGTCCTTGTTATTTGGTTTTATTACCTCAATACCAACATTATCTATTTCATTGTCATATACTTTTTTCTCCAATGTTGCGCTAGTGGCTAATATGCTTACTTTTTTATACCTTTTTTTATTCAAGTAAAGGGCGATAACTTTTGCGATATCAATTATTGGTACGGTAATGGATTTCTTAATATCATTAAGTAGATATTGAACAGTATTACACGCAATAACTATAAAATCACATTGTGCATTTTGTAATTTTATTGCTGTTTCAGTCAACATCGTTAATGTAATCTTCTCATTTTCCAGACTTTCAACAACATCAGGAATAGGGATACTAGATATAAAAAATTCTGGAAAATCTTTATCATATTTTGCATTAAATTTTTGCTGATAATATCGAATTATTTTCATATACAAATCAGCTGTTCCCTCTGGTCCCATTCCGCCGATAATCCCAATTGTTTTTTTCATATGTTTGTAATAAGTAACTAATAAAAAAACCCTCCGTTTGGAGGGTCATAGCTTTTCAAAATAAATACATTACCCCCCCAAAGAGAGGTTATGATGAGCTGACAAGAATTGTTGAAAATCAATCTTCATACATATATTATAACATGAATTCCTATTATTTGTTTTGCAAATATTCCAGTGTTCAAAGCTATTTAACCACGAGGGTTAAAAATGGATGTGTTTTCTTACGGTAAAAAATTATGAAACCCTTTGAGTGTTTGGGGTTTAATTGTCTTGATGCATTAAATTATAGCAGAAAGGGCTGATTATTTAGGTACAATACGAAGTCTTACGGTATCGTCCATTCGTGTGCATTGACTTCCAGGTCTTTGATCGTATGGTTTGTTAAGTAAAGCTTCTGGATCAACTTCTGCTTTTAATAAAGTTGGAAACACTTCTGTTTGTAAAAAACATTGCGCCGCAGGATTACCTGCGAGTTTTTCAGATGCGGTGAAAAGCCGTAAAAGTGCCATACAGGTTGACCATGCCATATCTTGTTCGGGGTTCATTTGAATTTCTGTACCGCCTGGACATTTTACACTTCCATTTTTAGGTATTTGAAAAGAGAATGCTCTTGCTTTCCAATCTTTAGCATTAAAGTAACACTGGCCTCCGCATGACTGGTGATATATTGTTTCACCTGCACAAGGTCCTTCTCTGCTTTTATCAACTTCCCAGCCTGTTTCAGAAAGGCCGGTACATTCATCTGGTGTTTGAGAAGGTGTTGGTGTTGAAGGCACTGAGGTTGGCGTATTGTTTGGTTTTGGAGTACTGGTTGGTAGTGAAGTGGGCGTAGGATCAGGTGTGTCTGTAAAGGTAAGAGCAAGAGTGGCTGAGGGTGAAGGAGTAACTGTATCAACCAAAGGTGTTCGAGTAGGTAGTTGTTTACTTGTTGTTTTTGCACATCCTGCAAGAGGAAGCAATGCAAGTGCTAAAACTGCAACTGTAGCTACTGATATTCTCAACTTTCTGATTTCGGAGTTCATAATTAAATGATACTATAAAATAGTATATAAATCAATAGATTATAGTTACTTAACTATGAGAAGTGAAACTATATCCATATTCTTTATATGCACACTCAGGGCAGTGATGATAAAAGGGACAGATACCGATTTTACATTTTACCTTTTGTCCGTTTAAAATCATCGGTACACGCTCAACATGACGAAGTAATGAACCTTTTAAATAAATAAGATCTCCTTTATTAATCAGTTTTTTTAACACTTCTGACGCTTGAATTACATTTTCTGTCCAATAAATTGACTGAGGATTAAAGCCATTTTGAATTGCCCTATCTTTTGTATATTTGTGTAATGGGCCAATCAAAACAATGGTATCAATTGATAAGAGCGCAATGAGATCTCCTATTTTATCATGTTCTTTTTCAGGTTCGAGCAGTTCCCCCATTTCTGCTAATATTGCAATTTTTTTCCCTGTATGTTCTATTGAGAACAATGTCCAAAGACCTGATGAAGTCGATGCTGGATTTGCCCGAAGCGAATCATTTAATAACATTGTGCCCATTGGTCCTTCTTCAATATTCATACGCCCGTTCAATGGTTTCATTTTTGTAATAACCTCAATAGAACGAGTGAGTGAAACCGGAAGATTAAGCATTTTTTGAATCGTCACGACGGTAATAAGCGAGGAAATAATTGAATATATATGATGTCCGCCGATAAGGTGTGTAGATACTTGCATAGATTTTTGTTCAAGTTTTACATCATTTATTGTATTCCAATTGAGAGTGAAGGATGTCCCCTGAAGAGATATTCTTATATTTGAAGCAAAAACATTATTTGTATTTTTATTTCCGTAAAAAATTACTTTTGCTTTTGTATAAGGCGTCATTTTCCGAATATTTTCATCGTCGCCGTTTAATATCGCATATCCATCGGATGGGAGAGATTCAATAAGCTTTCTTTTTTCTTTGATTAGGTTTTCAAAAGATCCAAAATGTTCTTTATCTGTATGTACAGGAGATATGCCGGTTATTAATGCAATTTTTGGTTTAACAATTTCAAGATGTGTATTCATTTCAGACGGATGATCAACGCCAAGCTCAAATAGTGCAAAACGAGTCCACGGTTTAATATGAAGCGCAGTAATCGGAACATTGTAGATTGTGTCCAAATTAAGATCTGTACAGACTGTTGAACCCATTTTTTTTAGTATATGATACAAAATATTGGTCGTTGTTGTTTTTCCCTGGCTGCCGGTAACTGCAATTTGAAGCGGAGACATATTTGACAACCATTTTTTTGCAATAAAGCGACGAAAAGAGTGGAGTATTTTTTTATAAAATTGAGGGGTGTAGGACATAAAATTAATACTATTTTGTCATGCTAAACTTGTTTCAGCATCTTAAAGATCCTGAAATAAATTCAGGATGACATATATATAGTAATTTATAACCTTTTTACTTTAAAACTATTTAACATATCTTCTATACGGTATCCTTTTTCTTCAATTAGTTGTCTTAATTCATCGGCTTTTATATAATCTTGTTGTTGTTTTGCAATCAATCGTTTATCTGCTAAATCAATTATTTCTTGGGGAATAATATCTTCTTTTACATCATTCAGTTTTAAACCAAAAACGTTGTCAAAATCTAATATCAGATCTAATTTATCATTTGGCAACAGGTCTGATTTTATTACTTCCCAGAGAAGTGCAAGAGCCTGTGGAATTTGAAAGTCATTTGATATATATTTCTTGAATCGATTGGAATACTCTTTTGTCATCCCGTGCAATGACACGGGATCTACTTTGTTCTGGATTCCCTTACAGGGTAAACCGACTTTCGTAGGAATGACAGAAGGTCTAGTAAAATGAGTTATCTGTTTTTTAAGATTTATATAGCCTTCTCGAGCTGCTTTTAAAGCTTCCCAAGTAAAATTCTGTTTTGAACGGTAATG
Organism: Candidatus Roizmanbacteria bacterium CG_4_10_14_0_8_um_filter_33_9; assembly: GCA_002785065.1. Lineage (GTDB taxonomy): Bacteria > Patescibacteriota > Microgenomatia > UBA1406 > GWC2-37-13 > UM-FILTER-33-9. The sequence goes on along the minus strand of PFLI01000110.1, from coordinate 192 downwards.
TGCTGACATAAAAAAGTAGCGAAGATCAAGCGGGTCAAAACCTTTTTTTATCACTTCCTCAAGAGTTGCAACTTTTCCGCTTGATTTTGCCATTTTACTATTATTTTCAACCAGCATTTCATTATGAATCCAATAATGACAATAAGGTACTCTGTTTGCTGATTCACTTTGAGCAATTTCATTGGTATGATG
>PFLI01000118.1 GCA_002785065.1 Candidatus Roizmanbacteria bacterium CG_4_10_14_0_8_um_filter_33_9 | reverse complement strand
ACTCCCGTAATTTATTAATCTCGCCGTCCCCATTTTTGGCAAGAATAGTCATATCTTTCCATCATAGCAGATTTCTATTGAAGTTATCTATAGCTTATTCTGATATAAAAAGATGGGAAAAAAAAGTAACACGAAACTTTACAGCTAAGGAGCAAAATAGAATATTAGTTGATCGTTTAACATTGGGAACATTTACACTTCCCGCTATAGCTTGTTTAGGCTTAGCAGTAGCAGGAATTTCCTCAACTCCTTTAACTGTTACAGGAATATTTTTAGGGGTAGAAACCGCTGTCGGTCTTTATCATTTAAGAAGTACTATTAATAGAATACGAGAGACGCATAAAGATGACATTCTTCCTGATTTTAAAAGACAGCACCTCGGTATTCCGACTTATTATACTCCTCTTTCTAATACACCTTCACCAACCCCTTTTGGAGGATTTTGTTAAAGCTTTTCCGCATAAAAAAAATAGCAAGGGCCATATATATACAGTTTAATATAAAACAGTACAGTATTTTTTTCGGGTCGAGGATACCTTTTGTAATAACTTCACGCGCTCCTTCAAATATGTAACTTGTTGGAATTAACTTGGCTACTGTCTGCGCCCAATTGGGAAGAATAGATAGGGGATAGTAAATCGCTGAAAATGGGGAAACAAGATATACCATAGACCATGCAAACTGCTCCACCTTTGTTCCATAACGCAGAATAAGCCCGCCGACAAAAAATCCCACCCACCAACCTGTCATAAAAAGTAACAATGCAAACGGAACTAAATAAAACCCAAGAGCAAACATGTTCACTTTATACAACAAAAACGCTACGCTTGATGCAATAATAAATCCTATCCCTGCCTTTAATATTCCAATAATAATAAACGCCGATATAAATTCCCAGAATGTTAATGGACTTACAAAAAGATTTATTAGATTCCTACTCCAAAGATCTTCTAAAATACTTACTGATATTTCATACTGGCCTCTCCAGACAAATGTCCAAAGCAGCATACCTGCAATAAAACTAATAATCATTTTTTGTGGATTCAGCGATAAAGCAGTCATATATTTAATGGTTAAACCCCAAATGAGAAGATCTAATATTGGCCAATAGATCATATCACTCCAGCGATTTAAGCTGTGCTTCATGATAAACATATACCTGAGAACAATTCCTTTAATCCTATGGGCTTTCATGTTTTTGCTTCACAACTTGTAAAAAATAATCTTCAAGCGTGGGTTTTTCAATCGCAATTTCATCATAATACACCCCTTTTTCCATAAGATTATAAAGCAATACCGGTATATTTTCTTCTTTGACATCAATCACAATATATCTCCCTTTGATTTCATATTTCATTCCTTTTTCATGACATATTTCAATGGTCCGTTTCAATCCGTCTTTTACGAGAAGCTCCACATGTGATGTATCAATTGTCTTTGCCAATCCTTCCGGTGTGTCGTTGGCTATAATACGCCCCTGATCTATAAAAATTACGCGGTCGCAAACCTCTTCCACCTCTGCCATATTGTGCGACGTTATAATGATAGAAACTTGAAATTTTTTTCGTTCTTCCATAAGGAATTTTCGGATAAAATCTGCAACATCTGGGTCAAGCGAAGCTGTGGGTTCGTCTAAAAGCAATACTTTAGGATAATTAATAAATGCTTTTGCAAGAGTAAGCCGGGTCATTTGACCGGCTGAAAGATCGCTGCACTGCATATGCATTAAGTTATTTAGATTAAATTGATCTGCTAATTTTATAATCCGGTCCTTTCGGTGTTTAATATCATACAAATAAGAAATAAAGGTCAAATTTTCTAAAACAGTGAGATTTTCAGGCAACTTTGTATAAGTAGATGAAAAATTCACTTGCTCCAATATTTCTTCCTTGTGATTAAATAAGGATTTTTCAAAATAGGAAATGCTTCCAAATGTGGGGGTCAAAACTCCAAGAAGCATTTGTATGGTTGTGGTTTTTCCGGCTCCGTTAGGCCCCAACATTCCCAATATTTCACCCTCCTTTAATGAAAAAGTAATATTATCAACCGCTTTATACAAATCAAATTGTTTTGTCAGGTTAGCCACCTGTAATATATCCATAAATATGAGTATATCACATTATCTAGCTTCATCTAAAGCGCTATTGAAAAATAGAAACATTACAACTATAATCTCTTTGTATATATGAAGAATATTTCTCAACGTATCTCACTTGTTCCAGCTTCTCCTATCCGAAAATTGGTTCCTTTTGCTGTTGAGGCAAAAAAACAAGGAGTAACTGTATATCATCTCAATATTGGAGATCCTGATATAAAAACTCCCGATGTGTTTATTAAATCACTTCAAAATTGGAAAAGAAACCCAATATCATACGGTCAATCTCAAGGTGATCCTGAGTTCCTCGAAGGATTAAAAAACTATTACCATAAGCTCGGCTATCCTTTTATTCAAATAGCCCATATTCAAGTAACAAGTGGAGGTTCAGAAGCTATTGGACTTACTTTTTTTGCTGTTTGCGAACCTGGTGATGAGGTTCTTACTTTTGAACCTCTTTATACCAACTATAACTCGTATGCTACTATTCAGGGTATCTCCTTGGTTCCTGTTTTAACAAAACCTGATACTGGATTTCATCTTCCAAAAAAAATAGAAATTGAGGAAAAAATTAACAAAAGAACAAAGGCAATACTAATCTGCAATCCAAATAACCCAACAGGTACTGTTTATACTCGAGATGAAATAGAAATGTTGGTCAAAATTGCTCAAAAACATGGGCTATTTCTCATTGCAGATGAAGTATACCGTGACTTTGTATATGATGGAAATAAACACGTCTCCTTACTCGATTATATAGAAAAAATGCCCAATCAAATAATTGTTCTTGACAGTATGTCAAAACGATATAGTCTTTGTGGAGCGCGTTTAGGCATGCTTATATCGCTTAACGCCGACTTGATGGCCGGAATACTTCGTATTGCTCAAAGCCGTCTTTCTGCTGGACTCATAGACCAAGCAATGGCTTCACATCTTATGGAAGTTCCTTCATCCTTTTTTAAGGAGGTTCACAAAGAATATCAAAATCGCCGCGATATCCTCTTTGAAGGTTTGTCCAAAATTCCTAGAGTGACACTTGAAAAACCTGAAGGTGCCTTTTATTGTATTGTTGGACTTCCTGTTCTAAATGCTGAAGATTTTTGTAAATGGCTTCTTACTGATTACCGCTTACATAATGAAACGGTTATGCTTGCTCCAGCTTCAGGATTTTATTCCAGCTTAGGAAAAGGCAAAAACGAGGTCCGTATAGCATATGTCCTTAAGATTTCTTCTCTGAAAAAGGCAATAACAATACTAAAAAACGGATTAATTAAATATCTTCATACAAAAAACACTCGCCTACAGACACGAAAGTAAAGGGGAGAGAGCTAAATCCATATAAAACCTGTCAGAACAACCTAAAGCATAATTTTAGCCTCAATCTAAAAACGCTGGATCCTACTAGGAGAAATGAGCAAGAAATAAGAGAATAATAGAGAATTAATAATATATGAAATAAATAATTAATGACAAATATATTATTTTAGATTGTTATGACAATAAGTGCACTTCTCTTCTGATAGTCTCCCACAACGTCGTAAAAGATACAATTTACGACGTTATATGCATTCTTCTCTTTAAAGATATATGTGCAGATATTCCATAAATAACAGTAGTACCGATTTTGTGGTATATATTCCTTCTAAGAGGAGTGTCTTCTCCTTTAAAGAGATGTTTACTAACATAGACATCGCTGTTAACACACTAACTCTGAATATATTATTCAAATAATCAACCCTCTCTTGGGAAACATTTACTCTTCTTTTATAGCAACGACAGATCGTTACAATTTAGCTTGTTTTATAGCTCTATATTAGCAATTTTGAAGCTACTCCTATATCAAAAGAATGGTGATAAACGTATACAGACTGTTATAACAGCCCATAACTGTATAAATAAGGCTAAATACAATCAATTTATATTGAGACAATATCACAAGAAGAGTGTAGTTTAGATTGATTTAGTTTGCTAAACATGTAAATTTAGCCTCCTCTTTCTCGTGTTATCCACATTGATATATTATTATATTTAGCTCGTAGGAACGATCTATTTAAACATTTTAGCTTTCATAATACATATGTTTTACGTACGTATAAAATATCTTATAGTATTTTTACTATAGGGTATTATTTACTATAGGACATAATATTCACGTCTGTACTTAAAATCACCTCTCTCCTCTTCCCTGTTTTCTCTATGCGTATTTTTTACCAGGAAATTGAAAGAAAAACAACGCAGATAATAAAACCAAGAACAAATAGATATTCTCGAATTGTTTCTTTAAATAAACGAGAGTCTATATGAAGATATACCAAACCTCCAACTATATAATAGCCTGAAGATAGTGCTAAAGCACTTATTGGAGATTGAAGAGGTATAAACGAAATTAATACACTTACCTGGGTAATAATCCAACTTATTAATAGTCCAAAATATAACACACGTTTTTCAATATATTGATCTAACTTAATACTCCAAATAAGTTGTATAGCTAAAACGCTCACTACCCCGAAAAACAACAGTCCATTTTCAAAAAAAGATAATTTTAACGAAAAAATAAGATTTGAAACAATAAAAAGAAGAAGTGTTTGATAAAAATAATTAACAGAAAAGGCGGCACGGTAAAGTTGAAGACTCTTCTCTACTCCCACATTAAATATGTTGGATACCAATAAATTTGCATATACAGAAATCCCGAAAAAAATGAGAAATGGCAGCCGAGTTAACCATCTAACTGGAAATAAAAAATAAAAAAAATAGAGAGCTATCACTGTTAGTACAGGCATAATAAAAAGCGTAAACCATTCAACTTTTTCAATTCCTTCAAGAAGAGAAAAGTAGGTAAAAAACAAAGTAAATACTACTAGAATAGGGAGGATTACTATTGATTTATCAAAAAAAAGAAATGTACAAATAAACATAATACTTGTAATAACCCCTGTTGCAATTATCATGCGGATACGTTTTTCGATTTTTACAAAAATGGGAAAGAAAATGGCATGCATATTATGTTGCTATTTTAATATTCGTAAATACTTCATGAATATCATCAAGCGTTTCAAGAGAATTTATAATAGTTGCAATTTTTCTCAATTGTTCTTCTGGTAAAATAATATGACTATCTGGTATATATTCAATATCAATAGATGTACTAACTAAACTGCCAATATGATCTTTTACTCTCCCCAACTCAATAAAAGGTATATAAATAATATACGAGGCTTCATTATTTTCTATATCTAAAGCATTGCATTTTTGTGCAAATTCAAAAATATCGTCTTCTTTATAAGTTATTTTATCAAAAACAATAACACCAACCTTCTTAAACAGATACATTACAGAGCCCTGAGCACCCAGTTTTGCCTGATATTGCTCAAGCCCAGATTTTATCGCATTTACCGTTCGTGTAGGATTATCAGAAGATGCAGTTATTATCATTGCCACACCAAATGGTCCAAAAGCTTCGTATACACATTCTTTTAACTGGGATTTATTAGGACCATACCCTCTTTCTATCGCACGTTCAATATTATCTTTTGGCATATTGGCGGTTTTTGCTTTTTCAATGAGAAATCGAAGTTTAAAATTATTTGTCGGATCCGGCATTAAACCGCCTTCAATAACGGCAAGTGTAATAAGACGTGAAAGCTTAGCAAAAACCTGACCCTTTACCTTATCATTTACTTCTTTTTTATGCTTTATATTAGCCCATTTAGAATGTCCTGACATACGTAGCTTTATTATACTTGACAAAACACAAAAATTACATATACTGGTAGCTATCTATGGATGATATTGAAATACTTGAACAACGCGCAATTGATTCTGCAATAAGCTTAAAATGGGATGAGGCGATACAATACAATAAACAAATTATTAAAATAAATAAACTCAACGAATCTGCATATTTACGTCTTGGCTTTGCTCATCTTCAATTAAAAGATATAGCAAATGCAAAAAAATATTATCATAAAGCTCTAAAGATTCAACCTAAAAACAACATAGCACTTCAAAATATTGAAAAAATTACCATTTTAGAAAAAGGTGGAACAATTAAGCCTAATCAAGAAAAAAAAGCATTTGATCCCGATCTATTTATTGAAGTTCAGGGAAAAAC
>PFLI01000025.1 GCA_002785065.1 Candidatus Roizmanbacteria bacterium CG_4_10_14_0_8_um_filter_33_9 | reverse complement strand
GGGAGAGCTCTTTCAGCTCCAACAGCATATCAAACCGGGACATTTACTCCTCAAGATAACGGGATTTGGACAGGTACAGTAGATTTTAATGTTCCGGTAGGAGGAGGATATACCATTTTAGTAAAAGGTCCGAAGCATTTACAAAAAAAAGTTTGTACAAACAAACCCACAGAAAATCCAGCCGGCTTTTATCATTGTTCAGAAGGAAATGTTCAACTTGTTGCAGGGAATAATGATATAGATTTAAGCGGAGTCATACTTCTTGCAGGAGATCTTCCTGCAGCAGATGGTTCTCAAAGCGGACTTATTGATACATACGATGTTTCAACTATACGTCAGAATTTTCAGACAACCGATCAAGCCAAAATAGCTTTGGGTGATTTAGATTTGGATGGCGGAATTACAACACTTGATTGGTCTTTACTTGTTCAATCGCTTGGAATAAAGTATGATGAAGAGTAGGCGAGTATAATAATTATAATCATTATAAATTTTATAATTTAATATGGATAATCCACAATTAAATCAAAAACCTCATGAATATAAAACCCTTCTTATACTATTAGTTGGTATTATGGTTGTATTTGTTTTGTTGGGAATATATCTTGTTTCACAAAAAACAAGAAAAGAAAAAGACACAAGTATGGCTGTATCCTCAATAAATAAACCAACTCTTCCTTCAATTACACCCACACCAACCCTCATTCCGTATAAAAAAAAGGGTCAAATGAAACTGTTTACAGAAAATAATGTTTCGCGTTTTCCGCTAGGACAGGATGTTAAAATTGGTGTTTTAGCATCATCTGAAAAATCAGATATAGTTGGATTTGACTTGGTTGTAGGTTACGAACCAAGCGTGGTTGAGTTTAGTTCTGTTATATCAACTATTCCCGCATTCAAGTCATATGCATATCCGCGCACTGATTATGTTTCAGTTACTATGATAAAATCACTACAAGAAACAGCAGTAACAGAGTTTGAGAATACCAATATTGCGGAGCTTGTTTTTAAGCCCATAAAAAAAGGTACTGTGAGTATAGAATTAACAGCGAAAGGGAACGATAGTACTAAGTTTGCAGATATAAATGCACAAGTTACGTATCCTGAAATGAATAAGTTAATGATTGAAATATATTAATGTATTGTAGATAATAATAATCATGAAAAAGAAATCGACAAAACTAATGATCGGAGTATTTCTTTTTCTTGTTGTCAACTTTTTTTTGTTTTCAGCACCTGTTGAAGCTGCTTTCTTAAAATTTGATCAAACAACGGCAACTGTTACAAATGGTACTACCTATCAAGCACAAGTTGTTCTTGATGCAGGCACAGACCAAATTACTTCAACCGATGTGTGGGTACTTTACGATCCAACGCTTCTTGAAGCGCAAACAGTAGCTTCGGGAACATTTTTTCCAACAGTCACCAACAATGTTACATCAGGAAAAGTATATATTGCAGGCCTTATTGTTGATCCGGGAACATATAAAACAGGATCTGGAACAGTTGCGACCATAACATTTAAAGCTTTAAAAAATGGTTCAGGAACTCTTACCTATGATTGTCGGACCGATGTAAGCAACTCTTCAAAAATAATCAAAAATGATGTAAATGCAACTAATATTATTGTTTGTAGTCAAAATTTAACTCAAACAGTGACTGTTGGTGGATCAAGCGGTTCCTCAATAACTCCTACATCAACACCTGCTGTTTTAGGAGCGAATCCAACCGCGGTTCCAACTGCTCTTCCGCAATCGGGAATTATGGATAATTTCAATCACTTAATAGGACCGGGTTTAGTTCTTTTTTTAATCGGGATTGCGTTACGACTTGCATTATTATAGAATCACATGGATACAGAACCGGTGGATAAAAAAAAGAAAATTACTAAAATAGCCTCAATAATAGTTGGAATTTTACTCACGATACTTCTTATTGGAGTGGGGTTTAAGCTGGTTCAGAATATTGTAACAAAAGCGTCAGACACAGATCCGCGGGATGTTGTCATCACAGGAATTACTGCAAATACTGCAAAAATTGCATGGACAACCGATCAAGAATCTCAGGCGGTAATAGAATATGGAACATCGCCGACAGCTCTAAACTTTTTTGCTCCAGAACCAGACAAAACAAAAACACATAGCGTTGATCTTACCTTACTGTCACCTGGATCAACCTATTATTTTCAAATCAGAATAGGGGATAAGAAGTATGATAATGCAGGGGTGCCTTGGACATTAACGACAAAAGCTGCAAATGCTTCACAAAACTCCTCCTCTCCTGCAATCTCGCCAAATGCAGCAACACCTGCTCCAACGACCATAATTGCTCCAACAGAAAGCCTTGTTTCACCTCCAACATCAACACCACTGCCAACACAAACCGTTGTTGTTCCCAATATTCCAACCGTAACACCTTATGTTGTTCCAACTCTACCAGTATTAGTTTGTGGAACTACCGATTGTCAGCAGGTCTGTTTAAATCAGATGTGGAGAACAAATGGCACCTGTAGTACGCAAGATTGGAATAAATCAGGATGTGTTGGAAAAGTAAATTATAGTACATGCGCGGTAATTACTCCAACTCTTACTCCAACTCCGACAATAATTCCGACATTGACTCCAACCCCGACCATCACCCCAACACCTACAAATACACCTACTCCAACCCCAACCTTGACTCCCACTCCAACGCCATCATAAATTAATAAGATCTTTGCATTCATTCCTTTTTTCTGTTATATTATTATTAATTAATAATTAAACTTAAAACATATGGCAGACACAAAAAAACCATCAAAATTTGGACTTGGGTTATTATTTGGAACTGTTCTTGGAGGACTTGCAGCATTTTTTCTTTCTCCAACATCAGGTCCGGAAAATAGAGAGCTAGTCGCAAAAAAAGTAAAAGAACTTGAAAAGCTGCTTGAAGACAAGGAACTAGATAAAAAAATACATGAAATATTTGGAGAAGTTACAGAGGAAACAAGAACATTGTATGTAAAAGCAAAAAAAGAAGTAATAAGGAAACTATCAGAGTTAAAAGAATCAATTGAACATATTGATCGTGAAAAATATGGCGAAGTAGTCCATGAAACAGTTGAAATTCTTAAAAAAGAAGCGAAGAGGGAAGTGAAAGATATGGAGCGATTAAAAACTCAACTTTTAAATGAATGGAAAAAGCTTCACCCTGATTCAAAACTGATCGCGAAGAAGAAATAACATTACATGCATATTACGTTATTCTGGTAAGCAATTGAGCGCATTCATCCTGAGCTTTGTCGAAGGATCCAGAATCTGATTCTGGACAATCAGAAGTGGTGCCAGAATGACAATGATTATTTATAACGACTTACTTATCCAATCTGCAATGGGTTCAATATTAAACGAAGACCAGTGATTGTCTCCAATCTGGTAAAGTGTAGCTCCTAAGACATAAGAATCCTGGTTTATTTGTCCATTAAACCAGCTGAGCCAATTGGCAAAGTCACTTTCGCTTCCGCGTGCATTCCAACCGCTTGTTTTTGGATCTCCATTTTTATCAACACCTGCCTCAGATAGTATAAAAGGGAGTGAAGAAAGAGAATTATCAAGCTCCGTAATCGCCTGATGAATTTGCCGGTAGCGAAGGGAAGTCTGAATCTCCTGATTTGCATCTGTTGAGTAATTTAACGTATATGCGTGATAACAAAACGCACCTCCCAATTCTTTTACTTTTTGAAGTGCGGGAAGAAATGGAGTAAGCTCAGCTTTAATGTGGGCATAATCGCCCGGCGGATTGCCAACAGGGATGCTTGCAATACAAGTACGAAGTCCATTTGATGCGTATAACTCGGTTAATGTGATCCAGAAACTATTAAGCCAGGTTGTATTTGCGGTGTTTTCCCATCCCGGAGTGTTATCAAGTTCATTTGGTGTTTCTATAAAATCAAACAGTTGCTTATTATCTCCAAGAGCTGATAGAGCAGGTTGAATAACTACTTGGAAAAAAGTCTGAGCTGCGGTTTTTGGATCGTTTTCAAGTGTGAATTTTACACCGCTTGTACCCAAATACAATCGAAGGACGGTAATTCCTTGCGGATTTATTCCTTTAAAGTCTTTGACTGCCTGAAGTGTATTATTTGACTGCGGGTCCATGACTTTGATTATTCTGGGTTTTGAAGAAATAATTTGTTTTGCGCCGGCAGAATAATCTGAAAGAATATAAATCCCTATTTTTCCGCTCAAAAGTCCGAGTGATAGAGGTGAAGAAGGAGCAGATATGGATGGAGTGGTTGCGATTGTTGGAAAAACATAATTTGCATCATAAATTGAGCTATCTATATTTGGTATTGAAAAAAAAGTATCAAATAGCTTAAGAAGAAGGTTGATTTGCTTTTTTCCATTTTGAGAACTAGTTTGAGTATCAGTTGTGGAATTTACTGTATTGGGAAAAAGCTGAGACATATTGCTTTGTATTTCCGCCTCTTTCTTCTTTAGTTCGGGAGAGAGATATTCGCTATAATTTTTTGCTTGGTATTGGTTGCCAACAATGGTTAACGTTTGTGTTGATGTTTTATTTTCACCTTGATCTGAAAAAGTGGAGTTGGAAAAACTATTTGATAGTGTATTATTGGTACTTTTTGTTGCTTGATTTATATCATTAATTGAAGAAGTTACATCATTTGTACTTGAATTTGGATTCAGAGAGGAGTTTTGTTTACCTTGGGTTTTTTGAAGAATGGAAAGTGTTGGAGTTGGACCATAAGAAGTTGTTTGACTTTGTTTTGATCGGGTAAGGAGCCAGATAAAAATAAGAATGAGGAAAAGTAATATGAAAGCAATAATGATAATAATACTGATAATATTTTCTTTTTTCATCTAAATTATATTTTGAGTATAGCAGAAATTAGGAGGCGTTTATGACTGCGATTTATTTTTTTTCGATTTCCAAAATACTATTCCAAAGAACGAAATTAACAACAATCCAAGTCCGAGATATTGAAGATATTGAGGCCAGAAAATAATAACGATATTTTTTGTTTCAGGTTCTATGAGCCATCCATTTGCCCAGTTATTGATGAGAACATGAGTGTTTATTTTTTGCCCAAATAAAAAGGCTAAGTTTTGGTTCATCCAGTTATTTGTCGGGACGTTGTACGCAACCCAACCAGGATGGAAAGATTGATATAGGATAACAGTTGCTTTGTTATTAAGCTGTACTTCATAGGTGAAATAATTTCTTTTTTTTGACGTAAAATTGATTTGTTCACTCAAAATGGTATTTGGAATATTGTTCGACATCTTAATTTGTTTTATTTCAGTTGCTGGAAATATATATGTCTCTATTGTTTCCAGTTGATTTTCGCTCTGTTCGATTACGCTTGATTCGTTTTCAAACACAATAGAGTAACCTAAACCATATTGATATTTTGGCGGTAGAAAATAATATGCAGTATCTTCACGCAATCGGTCTTCAATAAGAATCTGTTTTCGGGTATTATCGGTGATATAAAAATACATTCGTCGTCCTGCGATGTTCTTGTTTTTTATTTTAAATATATATCCATACCGTTGCTGCAAATAGGGCAGATTGAATTCGTAACAAGTGGTTAACGATCGACAGTTACTCACTTCTGCATCTTTTATATCTAGTTTGCTAATAAGTGTTTTATCGATAATCGTAATAAGTTTTTTGTTTGACAGAGTACTATTGAGTTGTGTTTTATATTGAATAAGTTGATTGTTATTATATAACCACGCGCTATATTCTGATATTGGGTTGAAAAGAGTATAATTTGCTGTCGGGAAGTCAAGATCAGTGTTTATGATAAATTGGCTGCTATTTTCTGTTAATGCCCATTTTTTTCTCAATAATTGGGTTTGGCTTGTAAAATCCAAGTAAGGAAAATAATAGCGGATTTCGTTTGGGGAGGTATAATAATTGCCGTATTGTTGAAATGCGGAATCATTATCAGTTAACGTAACCGCTGGTCCGATATTTAAGAGAGTAAAAGGAGCTGCAAAAATAAAATTTTGAGGCGCTGATTTATGAATTATTTGATACAAAGCGATATTGTGCCACTTTTTTACCAAATTGATAGTTCTGTTTTGATCAAGTAGTTTCTTAATTGTGTCGTACTGCATACTTTTGATGCTTCCAACAACCGGTAAAAGCGAGTTATCAACAAGTAGATAGTCGATTTGGTATTTTTCTAACACATTGTTAAATCGAT
>PFLI01000130.1 GCA_002785065.1 Candidatus Roizmanbacteria bacterium CG_4_10_14_0_8_um_filter_33_9 | reverse complement strand
TCAAAGATTAAATGAAAAACTAATGCAAGAATAAGCGGAAATTGTTCTTTGCCAGAATGGAAATATATAATAAGCTTGTTTATTAATTCTTTTATTTGAGTTGGGGGTGGAGAAACATACACAGCAACTCCCGATTGATTAAATATTGCGCCCATTTCTTTTCGAAAACCATGTGTTAAACCAACTTTTCCATTCATTACTAACGAGTGAAGAAGAAAAAGCAGCTCAACAGAAATACTATCCCCATACCTTATTTTTTGTTGGAGAAATTTGACAGCTTTAAGAATACGCAGAACTTCATTTTTATCTTCATTAGAATTGTCTTGTACATTTAACGTGTTTAAATAAAGAGTGTTGCCCTCTATGCGTGCTGAAAAAAGAGAACTTTTTAAGATGCTTTTTCTCAGTATTTTTTCCTTAATATGAATGTTCTTACGCGAAAGTTCAATATGGTTTGCATTAATATTGCTTATTAAACCAAGCATTGTCTGCGTAACCTGATAAAAAGGAGGGATTTTCATATTCCTATTTTACCAGATATTGCCGAATATTACCTAATCTTGCCGAATACTGCCGGATATTACCAAATACTATTATTTAAATATTTCAGATTCAGGGGTTTTTGACCACTCATCAAGAGTTAAACCGTTTTTATCCTTTTCCGAAATAATGGGGTTTTTCAGAACTTCATCAACTTTTCTTTTTAAATCCACACCCAAAAGAGACCAGTCGATTGTGGATGAAAAAGGTGAAATAGTTCCTTGAGTTTGCGAATTATATGAACTATCACAATAATATTCTATATATGAGTCGCTCAGAAAAACGCAGCCATGAGCAATTCCTTCTGGAAGCCAAATCAAAGTATTTTCGTTTTTTTGAGGAGATGAATTTAAATGGTATCCGTCAATTTTACCATAAGTTGGAGAACGTTTTCTTATATCAAGAAATAAATCTATCATTGATCCGTCGATCACCCGAACCAATTTTCCCATGTTTGGATTCCATTGAAAATGCAACCCGCGCACGACATTTTTTTTTGAATAACTAACATTGGCTTGAATCACATTATTATCTTTTAAAAAAAAGAGGTCGGGATTTTGAGTAAATTCATTTTTGTTATAAGACTCGGTAAAAAATCCCCGTTCATCCATAAATCGGGCATAAGTAATTATTTTTACTCCTGGTATTTTTGTATCACTGACTTTGTTTATTTTCATCTATGATAAATGTCAAGGGTAATTTGTTTTTCCCTTAACTTAAATAACTTTTAAACGCTTCCTATTAAACAA
>PFLI01000094.1 GCA_002785065.1 Candidatus Roizmanbacteria bacterium CG_4_10_14_0_8_um_filter_33_9 | reverse complement strand
ATTACAGTCATTACCGGGAAAGATAAAGGACGCGAAGGAATTATTGAAAAAATATATTTTAAAAATAATACAGCATTAGTACAAGGGGTTAACATTTATAAAAAACATATTAAAAAAAACGAAAAAATGCCTCAAGGGGGAGATGTTGAAGTACCGAGACCTTTAGCTGTATCAAAGATTATGCTATTATGTCCAGTGTGTAAAAAAAGTACGCGTGTAGAATATAAAGTAGAAAAAAACAAAAAACGTAGGATGTGTAAAAAGTGTAAAAGTATTATTTAATTGTTTGCATATTATGTCTTTTCAGGAATATTACAATTCGGAAATAAAGAAAAAGCTTAAGGAAGAGTTAAACATATCTAATATTATGGCTGTTCCAAAAGTAATAAAAATTGTAATAAATGTAGGAGCTGGTGAGGCGGTAACGAATAAAAATGTTATTGAAAAAATTCAAGAACAATTAACATTAATTTCAGGTCAACATGCCGTTATTACTAAAGCAAAAAAATCTGTTTCGGCATTTAAAATTAGACAGGGTTTAGCGATAGGAGTGAAAGTTACCTTGAGAGGAAAAAGAATGTATGAATTTATGGAAAAAGTAATAAAAATTGTAATACCAAGAATACGTGATTTTAGAGGTATTTCCGAAAAAAACATCGATCAGCATGGAAATTTAAATATTGGTTTTACTGAACAAACAATTTTTCACGAAATTGAGTATGATAAAGTTGATAAAATAAGAGGTTTGCAGGTTACTTTTGTTACAAATGCCTCAACAAAAAGTGAAGGAAAAAAGCTATTTTCATTATTAGGAATACCATTTGTTTTATAATCATATGGCAAAAACATCAGATGAAGTAAAATTTAATAAGAAGCAAAAGTATAAAATAAGAGTGCGTAATAGATGTAAGTTGTGTGGCCGAGCTCGAGCATATATTCGTCGATTTGGATTATGTAGAATATGTTTTAGAGAAAAAGCATTAGCCGGTGAAATTCCTGGAGTTAGAAAAATTTCTTGGTAAACTATGAGTAGATCTTTAAAAAAAGGACCATATATTGATGAAAACGTAATGAAGAAGGTTCTTAAACAAAAAAAAGAAAATAAATATGACGTTATTAAAACATGGGCACGGGATTCACAAATTGCACCAGAATTTGTTGGTTGTAAAATGGCAATTCATAACGGGAAGAAGTTTATTGAAATATTAGTTTCCGAGTCTATGGTGGGGCATAGATTGGGTGAATTTTCACTTACAAGGACATTTAAGGGCCATGGAAAAATTACAAAGAAAACGATGGATAAAACTTAATCTTATTAATTTTATGAATTTATGAATCCAATTGTAGATATAATAATTAGAATAAAAAATGCTTATCTGACGAGAAATGAATCTGTGGTTTCTCCCTATTCTAAGTATAGAGTAAGTGTACTAGAGAAATTAAAAAAACTCGGATATATTTCAGATTTTTCTGTTTCAGGTGATGTTAAAAAAACTATTTATATACAATTAAAGTACACGGATGGTGTTCCGGCTTTAACAGATGTAAAAATATACTCTACATCTGGTAATAGAGAATATATTTCTTATAAAGATGTAAAATCGGTTATGAGTGGTATGGGATATTCGATTATTTCGACCTCTCACGGAATATTAACAAATAGAGAATTAAAAAAAATGAAACTTGGTGGCGAATTATTATTTGCGATTTGGTAATATGTCAAAAATAGGCAATAAACTTATTCCAGTTTCTTCAACTATTTCCGTCAGCATTAATGGTTTAGAAATTAATGTAAAAGGAAAAGAAGGTGAAATGAAAATTGTTTTACCAACAACATTGTCAGCGTTATATGAAAACGGATTTATTACAGTCAAAAGGTTGAATGAAAAACCTGAAACAAAAGCGTTACATGGTTTATTTCGGAGTCTCCTTTCAAACGCTGTTATTGGGGTCGAAACACCATGGGAAAAAAGGATGGAAGTAGTTGGAACAGGGTTTAATGTTAAAGTTCAGGGCGAAGATTTAGTATTCAAAGTTGGTTTTTCTCATCCTGTTGTTTTTAAAAAAGTTCCTAAAGTCACTTATTCTGTGATTGGCAATAATAAAATAATCTTAAAGAGTGTAGATAAACAATTAGTTGGTGAAGTGGCATATAAAGTGAAATTAGTAAGAAAACCGGATGCATATAAAGGGAAGGGTATTAAGTATGAGAATGAAAAGTTACGAATTAAACCGGGCAAAAAAGCAAAAACAGCCTAATTTTTATATATGAAACAAATTACATTTGACAGATTGTTAAGAAAAAAAAGAAAAGTTCGAAGTAAAATGGAAGGATCAGCCAATAGACCAAGGATATCAATTAATAGAAGTAATAAATATATATATGCGCAAGCCATTGATGACGATAAACGTATTACAATAGCTTCTTTTTCAAGCTTACAGTTAGTAAAGAAAGGAAAGGAAAAAATAAACAAAAGTCAACAGGCATTGCTCGTTGGAAAAGAATTAGGAAAGTTATTAAAAGAAAAAAAAGTTCTGAAGGCAATATTTGACAGAAATCAATATATATATATGGGTCGTGTTAAAAAAATTGCTGAAGGTTTACGCGAAGGCGGTTTGATTATTTGATTTACTAATTAGTTTCGATTTATTATGGGAGAAATACAAGATGAACAAAAATTAGAAGAACGTATACTTTTAATACGAAGAGTAACTAAAAAAACAACGGGTGGAAACTATGTTACATTCTCGTCATTAGTTGTTATTGGAGATGGAAAAGGAAGAGTAGGGATAGGTCTTGGAAGAGGTCTGGAAGTTTCACAAGCAATAAAAAAAGCATTAAACAAGGCAAAAAAGAGTATGATAAATGTTCCTCTATATAAAGGAACAATTCCTCACATGATAAAGTTGAAATATAAAGCTGGAACAATTTTACTCAAACCCGCACCTGAAGGAACTGGTTTAAAGATAGGAAGTGTTGCTCGTGCCATTTTTGATCTTGCAGGTATTCATAATGCTTCAGGAAAAATTATTGGAACAAGAAATCAAATTACAAATACATATTTGGTTATAAAAGCTCTTAAAAAATTAAAAAAAAGACATGAATAATTTACTTTCACAATTACCAAGAGTAGTATTTAAAATAAAAAAACGTAAAGGTCGCGGTATTGGAAGTGGTAGGGGTGTAAAATCCGGTAGGGGTACGACAAGACATCAAAAAGCAAGAGAAAGCATTCCACTTCATTTTGAAGGAGGACAAGGGAGATTGGTGAAACGTTTTCCACTTTTAAGAGGAAAAGGCAAAAATAGATCTAATAAAACTAATAAATATGTAATTTATACTAAAGATCTAAATCGTTTTGAAGAGAGCGCGGTAATTGATGAGAAACTATTAAAAAAAGCAGGATTAATTGATAATAAAATTAAAAACCCTGAAATAAAGATAATTGTTAAGGGTGATTTAAAGAAAAAACTTATCATAGCATTACCAATTTCTCGTACAGCAAAAAAGGCAATAGAAAGCGCGGGAGGTAATGTCAAGAGCCTATGAAAGAGATCAAAGAAAAAATACAGCTCCTTTTACACGATGAGAAACTCAAAAGGAAAGCCCTTTTTACATTAGTTATTTTTCTTTTTTTTCGAATTTTCGCCTTTTTACCAGTTTCGGTAATTAATTTAGACAAACTTCGTGTGCTGTTTTCTCAAAACCAATTTTTATCGTTGCTAGATATATTTTCAGGAGGTACTTTAGTAAATTTTTCAGTAATGGCACTTGGACTAAACCCATATATAAATGCATCAATTATTCTTCAATTACTGTCAGTAATATTTCCCAAACTAGAAAAATTAGCCAAAGAAGGAGAATATGGAAGATTTAAAATGAATCAATATACTCGTTTTCTTACTGTTCCATTAACAATCATTCAATCAGTCGGAATATTTGTTTTACTTAAGAATCAAAAAATTATTGGAGCTTTATCTCCTGTTGAATTTTTTTCATTTATATTAACATTAGTCGCAGGTACTTTTATTCTTGTTTGGTTTGGTGAGCTTATATCTGAATATGGATTGGGTAATGGAATTTCTCTTCTTATTTTTGTTGGCATTGTTGGAAGAGCTCCTGTTGTTTTTGGGAGAACATTATTAGTGATAAACCAGGAATTGTTTTTTAATCTACTTACTTTTACAGTGGTATCGATTTTAGTAATTGGATTAGTGGTTTTTATTAATGAAGCTGTTCGAAAAATACCTGTTTATTATGCAAAACGGATAAAAGGAAATCGTGTGTATCAGGGAGCAACAAATTATCTCCCCTTAAAGTTAAATCAAGCCGGTGTGATCCCGATTATTTTTGCTGTATCTTTTGTTCTTTTCCCCCAATTGGTTGGGAATTCTTTGAAATATGTAAATAATCCATCCTTGGCAGGTATTGGCTCATTTTTAGCGAATACCTTCAACCCTTCAGGTTTTTTCTATAATTTCTTTTATTTTTTATTAGTGATCGGTTTTACTTTTTTTTATACTGTTGTTGTGTTTAATCCTCAAAAAATCTCTGAAGAAATCCAAAAATATGGCGGTTTTATTCCTGGTATACGTCCGGGGGTTATGACTAAACAATATTTAGAAAAAATATTATACAAGGTTACCAGTGCAGGTGCGTTATTTTTAGGTTTTATTGCAATAATGCCTTCAATTATTTCTGCAATTACCAACATTCAGGGGTTAGTTATCGGAGGAACAAGTATATTAATTGTCGTTTCAGTCGTTTTGGAAACATTCAAAACGATCGAAGCTCAACTTGTTATGAAAAGTTACGATAAATTTGTTAAATAAAGATTACTAGTTACAACTAAAATATATGGCTAAAAAAGGTTCGAGAATGTTGGTTGGACTTGTTTGTAGCGTTTGTAGTAAACAAAATTATATTGTTGAAAAAAACAAAGTGAACACCCCAACTGCATTAAAACTAAAAAAGTATTGCAATAAATGTAAGAAGAATACTGATCATAAAGAAAGAAAAAAATTAGATTAACTATATGAAATTAGTACTGATTGGAATTCAAGGTTCTGGTAAATCTACTCAAGGGAATTTACTATCTCGTTTATTCCATATTCCCTATCTTTCAACAGGGCACATATTTCGTAAAATCGCAAAAGAAAAAACATCATTAGGGAGATATGTCAAAGAGACAATAAATTCCGGAGTTCTTGTGCCTGACGATAAAACTATAGAAATTGTTAACAGTTATTTATCCCGTCCTGAATATAAAAAAGGTTATATTCTTGATGGTTTTCCTCGTACTATAAATCAAGCTGATGCATTTTCAAATAATGTTGATAAAGTGATTTACTTAAAAATACCAGATAAGGAAGCTTTATGGCGACTTGTTAATCGACATCAACAAAGAGATGATGAAACACTCCCAGCAATTAAAAAAAGAATCGAAATGTTTCATAAACATACTAAACTAGTTATTGAGTATTATAAAAAACAAGAAAAAGTTGTTGTAATCGACGCAACACAATTAATAGAACAAGTGAATAAAGATATTTTAGAATCATTGGGAAAAAAGTTAGTCAAAAATAAACTGGAAGGAGTGAGTTTGAAATATAAATCAATTATTGCTATTGTTGGATTACCAGGAGCAGGAAAGACAATGGCTGCTGATATTTTCAAAAATAAAAATTTACCAGTAATATCCTTCGGTAAGATAATCAACGATTATATTGATAAACAAAAATTACCTCATACTGAAAAAGTTCACAAGAAAGTTCGTGAAGAAATGAGGTCAAAATTCGGAATAGATGTATTAGCAAAAATGAATGAGGAAAAGCTAAAACAAACCTTAGAACATAATCAAATAGTTATTATTGATGGAATGAGGTCTTGGGAAGAATATTTGTACTTAAAGGCTAAACTAACAAAAGTTAAGATTTTTATACTTTGTATTTGGGCAGAAAAGCAAATTCGTTATCAACGATCAGCAAAGAGGAAGTATCGGTCTCAGCTATTTGGTGAGCAAAGAGATATAAATGAGTTAATAGGTACGAATATGGGTCCGACAATCGCTTTTGCTGATTTTTTAATCAAAAACAATTTTTCAGTTGAAGATATGACCGATAAATTGGAGGGAATATATCGTGAAGTATATTTTTCACTTTGATACAAAATAAGATGATTAACTATAAGACAAAACAAGAGATTGAGATAATGAGGCAAGGAGGA
Organism: Candidatus Roizmanbacteria bacterium CG_4_10_14_0_8_um_filter_33_9; assembly: GCA_002785065.1. Lineage (GTDB taxonomy): Bacteria > Patescibacteriota > Microgenomatia > UBA1406 > GWC2-37-13 > UM-FILTER-33-9. Next base: position 62 of record PFLI01000094.1, on the reverse strand, counting down.
GAAAAACTAAAAAATGCAGTTTCAAAACTTATACCATTTATTAGAGTAGGTCTTACAACTGA
>PFLI01000179.1 GCA_002785065.1 Candidatus Roizmanbacteria bacterium CG_4_10_14_0_8_um_filter_33_9 | reverse complement strand
GGCGCGCATGGTACTTTTCTTGATGGAGTATTTGGAACATACCCTTACACAACTGCAATACATACTATCTCAGGAGCAGTTTTTCCCTATGTGGGCATTGCACCTCAACGGATATTTTCAATCGGAATTGTTAAAGCATATACAACACGTGTTGGGAATGGTCCTTTTCCAACAGAACTATTTGATAATATAGGAGCAAAAATTCGTGAGGTTGGGAGGGAATTTGGCACCGTTTCTAAAAGACCGCGAAGATGTGGGTGGTTAGATCTTCCGCTTCTTCGAACTGCAGTTAGATTGTCCGGTTTTTCATCCATAGTGCTAACAAAAATCGATGTGTTGTCGCAATTAAAAGAGCTTTTTATTTGTACTCATTACGAATTGAATGGGAAAAAAATCAGTGAAGTTCCGTCTTGTATTGTTGATTTCAATAAATGTAAACCGGTATATAAAAAAATGAAAGGATGGGACGTTGATTTATCCAGCATTAAAACATGGCAGAATTTACCAAAAGAGGTTCAAAAATATGTGCAGTTTATTGAAAAACAATTAGGTATACCAGTTTCAATATTATCAGTTGGACCTGAAAGAGGTCAAGAGATTTTCTTATGAAATTAGAACAAGGGTTAACATATGATGACGTATTATTAGTTCCTCAGCGGTCGTATATTGACCATAGATCAGATGTTTCAACAGAAACAATGTTAACGAAAGGTATTTCACTTCATATACCGTTTATCTCTGCGAATATGGATACGGTTACCGAATCTCAAATGGCGATAGCAATGGCAAAAGAAGGAGGAGTTGGAATTATTCATCGCTTCATGACCATTGAGGAACAGGTTGAAGAAGTTATAAGGGTAAAAAGGAATGTCGGATTTATACTTGACGCTCCCTATGTAGTTTCACCTGAAACTCAACTCCGAAAAGTGATAGATTTATCAAAAAAATATAGCGTAGATAGTTTTGTCGTTGTCGATTCTAATAAAAAAGTAGTCGGAATTCTTACCAAGAGAGATTATCTTTTTGAAGAACAGTTGGATAAAAAAGTTTATTTATGTATGACGAAACGGAAAGATTTAATAATTGGGAAAGAGGGCATTACATTGAATCAAGTGAAAAAAATATTTATGAAGTATAAAGTTGAAAAACTTCCTTTAATTGATGATAACAATTTACTAAAAGGTCTTATTACAGCAAAATCAATTGTAAATTATGAAAAATATCCTCATTCAACAAAAGATGAACGTGGAAGATATCGAGTTGGCGCTGCCGTTGGGGTTGTGAACGATTTTATCCAACGCAGTGATGCATTGTTAAAAGCAGGAGTTGATGCATTAGTTGTTGATGTCGCCCATGGTCATAATGATGTAGCTCTTCGTGCTGTTTCAACACTTCGAAAAAAATATAGAGATGCAAAAATTATTGGGGGAAACGTTGCAACTCCTGAGGGGACTTTAGATCTAATCAAGCGGGGAGTGGACGCAGTTAAAGTGGGGATCGGTCCAGGAGGATTGTGTACAACTAGAATGGTTGCAGGAGTTGGAGTTCCTCAGTTTACCGCCGTGACAGAGTGTGTAGCGGTTGGAAAAAAATTTAATATTCCCATAATTGCCGATGGAGGGACAAATTATCCAGGTGATATGACCAAAGCAATGGCAGCAGGGGCTTCAACTCTTATGTTGGCGGGTTGGTTTGCGGGTTCAGACGAGAGTCCTGGAGGAGTTATTATGAGAAAAGGAATGAAATATAAGGTTCATAGAGGATCGGCTTCTTTTCTTGCAACTGCAGATAGGAAAATAAAACTGGAACATAGTTCTGAAAATACATTAAATTCGATTGTTCCTGAGGGAGTTGAAGCACTTGTTCCATATAAAGGTAAAGTCGCAGATGTAATATATCAACTTGTTGGAGCGCTTCGATCGGGGATGAGTTATTGTAATGCAAAAACAATTACTGAACTTTGGAAAAAAGCGCGTTTTGTTCAAATTACAGATGCAGGATTTAGAGAAAGCAAATCTCATAACGTTTCGGAGATTTAAAAAATGAAAAAACCTAAAACTATTGATTCCCGATTAGTTTACTCTGACTCTTATATTAATATAATACATGATATTTTAATGTTTAAATCGCGTCAATGGAATCAAGTTTATTTAGACAAAGTTAATAAAAATTCTGTTGTTATAGTTCCTGTAGAAAAAGACGGTGTTTATTTAATTAAACAATATCGTCATCCTGTTAATAAATTTTTGTGGCAATTTCCAGCAGGGACTTATGAAAATAAATTGAATCCTTTACAACTTGCTAAAAAAGAACTGAGAGAAGAAACAGGTATGACAGCCCAAAGAATTACAAAGATCGGGACGATGTTTTCTGAACCAGGATTAAGTACTGACAAAACCACTATTTTTGTGGCAGAGGCTCTTAGCAGATTGAAAAAACAAACCCTGGATCAGTCGGAGATTGGTATGGAGGTTTGTTTTTTTAAGTTTGAAATAATCATGAAAATGATAAGAGAAAGGAAAATTAAGTGTGGAATAACATTAAGTGCTTACTTATTATATTTGTTATATTCAAAAAAACTTATATCTTGATTAGAATAGAATATTGTTCTAGAATAGAGAAATGAAAGGCAAGATAATTCTTCTCTTAATATTAATTATAGCGTTTATTATTTTTATTATCTTTCGTTTTATCTTTTTCGATGTTCAAAATACCGATGGACAACTTCGAATTGTATCATCTCCAACCGCGAGTATTTTTGTTAACAATGTTGTTGTTGGAAAAACCCCTTTTGATCTAAAATATAAATCCGGAGAATATTCATTAAAGCTTATTCCTGAAGCTACAGCTACTGCGACTTGGCAAAGAAAAATAAAAGTGTATAAAAAAGCAATAACCTATATAAATATTGAACTTGGTAGTACAGATTTTAATACTACAGGTGTTGTGTTTAATGTAGTAAAATCGTCATCTCAAAATAAAAAAGATACAGGAGAACTTTCCATAGAAAGCGAACCTCCAAATGCTCTTGTATATTTAGATAACGATGAAAAGGGTGTCTCCTCACTTGAACTTGCCGATATTACTAAAGGTGATCATGAACTTTCAGTTTTTATGCCAGGATTTATTCGTCATACACAAAAAGTCAATATTAATTCTGGTTATAAGGTAAACGCTTATGTAAAACTCGCCATTGATCCTAGTCAAAACCCCCCTTTAAAAAATGATGAAATTAAAGAAGCAACACCAAGTCCTGTTATTCAAACAATATCCAAAGAGGGTCCATTGATTATTATTAAGGGTACGCCTGACGGTTGGTTACGTGTTCGGCAAGACCCATCAATTAATGCATCAGAAGCAGCGCGAGTGAATGAGGGTGACACATTCCAATTGTTAGAAGAAAAAGGAAGTTGGATTAAGATATCATATGATGGAACCAATGAAGGATGGGTTTCCGGAGAGTACGTAGAAAAGAAGTGATCTATTTATTTTTCCAGATGATTTTATTGTACAGAATATAAGAATAGGGTATTATTGCGAATGTAATAATACTAACTTTATATATAATCCATGAAGAAATACCTATTCCGAATGGTAATATCAAATGTTTATCTCCAAAAAACGAAAGTAGCATCCATAATCCGATTCCCTGTATGACAATTGAACCAAGAGAAATAGTATTAAAAGTAACAAATTTTTTAAGATATTCAAAAAAACTGCCTTTTATTTGTTTATGTTTAAAACTCCAAAAGTTGTTTAAAAAGAAATTGCATATAATTGCAATTTCAGCACTTAACATATTTGATTGTACCTTTGGAAAACGGGTTATGTTGATAAATAAATAAGCGAAAGAAAAATCAATAACAAAACCGATTAGTCCTACAATTACAAACCTAATAAATAAAGAGTGAGAAAAAACATACCAGAATGTTTGAAGTATGTATTGAAGAGAATTTATTTTTGATATACCGTTTTTTCGGTCAATAAAATGTATTGGTATTTCTTTAATATGTGCTTTATTTATTACAGCAATATCAAGCAGTGCAATTTGAAATACATATCCAGAGTAATTTTCAATATGGTTAATAGCTTCTTTTATAACCCACACTTTAATTGCCCGAAAACCGTCAGTCCAATCTGTTATAGTTAGTCTCATAAAACCGATACGAACAAATAAATTAGCAACAATTGAAAAAAGTTTACGATGAAGTCCCCAGTTTGAAGGAATAGATCCTCCTTTAATATATCGAGATCCAATGACAAAATCAGCACCTTTTTCAATCTGTGTTAAAAAAGCTGGGATATCTTGAGGATTGTGTGATAAGTCAGCATCCATTTCAAAAATAATATAAGGATTTAAATGATCGATGGCATATTTGAAACCGGTCGTATATGCTTTACCAAGACCTTCTTTATTTGTTGATAAAAGATGAAGTTGATTATATTTTTTTTGTAATCGTTTAATCTCGATATCAGTACCATCAGGAGAAATACTGTCGATGAAAAGAATTTCTATATTCCAGTTCTCAATATGTTGGGTATATTTAATAATTTCCTCAACAAGCGTGTTGATATTTGCCTTTTCATTATAAGTTGGAATTATAATAACAGCATTTTTCATATGAGTTCTTTTTTAAAATATGTTATTGCTTTTTGCAAACCATCTTCGAGACCAATATTAGGTTCCCAGTTAAGCATATTTTTAGCTTTAGTTATATCTGGTTTTCTTTTTTTTGGATCATCATTTTCTATAGGCAAATAAACGATTTTTGAGCGAGATGAAGTCATTTTTATAATTTGGATTGCTAATTCAAATACTGTTTTTTCATTTGGATTACCAAGATTGATAATCTCTCCAGCAATATTTGTTGTCACTCCGAGCTGATACAACCCCCGTATCATATCTGAAATGTAACAAAAGGAACGTGTTTGAGTTCCATCTCCATATATAGTGATAGGTTTATTTTGTAATGCTTGAAGTATAAAATTTGAAACAACTCTTCCGTCATTTTTTTCCATATAAGGACCATAAGTATTAAATAGACGAGCAATACGGACGTTTAAACCATATTTACGAAAGTAAGTCATAACAAGTGATTCCGCAAAACGCTTTGATTCATCATAGCAAGATCTGATACCATTTGGATTTACATTGCCCCAATATAATTCTGTTTGTGGATGAATAAGTGGATCGCCATATACTTCTGACGTTGAGGTAATAATAAATGTTTTGCTATTTGTTTTTCTCATAAAATCAAGAACTTTTTTGGTACCAATGGAGTTTACCATTAATGTTTCAATGGGATACTTTTTATATTGAATTGGTGACGCGGGAGATGCTAAATGAAACACATAATCACATGATGGAATTTTTGAGAGATTACATGAGATTAGATTTTTTTCAAGGAAAATAAATCGTGGATTATTAAAAAGATCTGCGATATTTTTCTTATTTCCAGTAATAAAATTGTCTATCCCGTAAACATAATTGTTTTCCTTAAGGAAAAAACGGGTTAGGTGTGATCCAATAAATCCAGCTGTGCCTGTAATAAGAATATTCATATTAGTATGTAATTGATTTTCTTCCTACGGAAAAATAGGTAAAGCCCATTTTTTTCATATTTTGAGGATCGTACATATTTCTCCCGTCAAATATACAAGGATGATTCATTTGAGATTTAACTTTTATTAAATCAATTTGTTTGAACTCATTCCACTCAGCCAGTATTGCGAGTCCGTCAACTTTTTCGATCGCTTCATACGGATTAGTACAATATTCAATTTTTTTTCCAAAGTACTTTTCAATATTTTTCATTGCAGCTTGGTCATACACGTTTATAACGTATCCTTCTTGGAGTAAATGCTCAATAATATCAATAGACGGGGCAAATCTAATATCATCAGTATTTGGTTTAAAACTAAGCCCCCAAATACCAATGGTTTTACCCTTACTATTTTTTATTATTTTATTTAAAAAGTTAATACGTGTAAAATTATTAATAGTTTCAATTGCCTCAAGTAAAGAAACGTCAATATCCATATTTTTACCGATATTTGTTAGAGCCCTTACATCTTTTGGAAAACATGAACCTCCATATCCAACTCCAGGATCCATAAAAATACGTCCAATTCTTTTATCAAGTCCTACCGCATTAAGAACAAGTTCGACATCGGCACCTGTTTTCTCACAAAAAAAAGATATTAAGTTGGCAAATGAAATTTTCATTGCGAGGATAGAGTTTGAAGTGTACTTTATAAGTTCTGCAGAAGCTAAATCGGTGATTATTTTTTTTCCAGAAATCGGTGTATGAAGAG
>PFLI01000009.1 GCA_002785065.1 Candidatus Roizmanbacteria bacterium CG_4_10_14_0_8_um_filter_33_9 | reverse complement strand
CTGATCAAACCTGCATTGAATCCTAACTCTAAATTTGCTACTTTGTATATTATAACAACTCTTAAGGAGGGTTAAATAGAATCGAATAATTTTCGGATCAGAGCTTCCCAAGCTTAACATCCTACTGCTCTCATATTTTCCTCCCTCGGCCAAATAAAGAATACAAAGCATTATTTTCTTAGTTTGTTCATTTATACAACCCAACAAAGGAACATTTTTTTCAACCAAATCAGATCTTCGCTTTTCTTGTTTTTCTCTAAGGGTAACAATGGCCATCTTTCTAATTTTCTTTAAATGATTTATATTTGCTTTTCGAACGCGTCGGTTATAACTTTCCTTCATTTTGATATCCTTACACCAATAAGAAAGAGTTGGTTTTGGGATTCTAAACCCAAGAGTTTGTTGGATTTCTGTGTATGTATTTCCAGCCAGTCGCAATGTTTGTATTTTTTGTCTGACATCTTTTGTTAACACTTAAAAATTATACTACAGACAATATAAGAGAACAATATAATATTTGCTGTTCAAATTACTAAAAATTGAATGTTGAGATAAACAACCTTTACCCCACAAAATATCCCTGAATAAAAAATCCTAACAGAATTATATGCAGTATCAAAAATGTGCCAAGAAATGCAACTTTTGTTGTTTTATTTTTTATTTGTCCTAAAAATATAAAAGCAGAAATAGACATGAGAGCATATCGGGGAATTGAGGAAAAGGTGCCGGTAAAGGTGGGGAGAACAAGGTTGATAAATGAAAAGACATTGAGGGAGAGAAGGTAAAAAAAGCGATTAGCGATTGGTGATTGGCGATTGGTTTTGTATGTTCTAATAATGTTATAAAAATCAAGACATAGAATGATTAATATAAAAGTAAAAAAGATCACTTCGATCAAAGAAATAAAATATTGGAAATTCCACTGTGCGGTAAACAATATTTTAAAATACCGATAATATACCTGAGGTAATAAGATTAAATGAGTTGATCTGTTAGCGCCAAATACGGGCTGTGCATTAAAAAAGAAGAGTGGGTCTTTAACTGTTCTCCATAAATAAATCATATAAGCTCCCAAACCAAGAAGCGGTGAAATAATTGTTATGTAATAAACTTTAAAATCAAATTTAATCTTTTTTAATTTCCAATAACCAATTGTCCTCAAGTTGATAAAGTGAAACAAAAAAGGAATGAGTAAAAATATTCCGACAAAGCGGGTAGCTGATGCGAGAATAGCAAAAAGTGAAGCGGCCCAATAGTTTTTTTTGTGTAAAAATAATAATGACCCAATAAATAATAGAAAAAATAATCCTTCGGTGTAAACCGCACCGAAAAAAAATGAGGTAGGAAAAAGAAGAAGAAATAAAATAATCCATTTAGCGCTAGTTTTTTCTTTTGGAAAAAGGAGTAAAAGAAATTTATTAAATAGAAAAAGACCTATTAAAAATGAAAGGTTAGAAACAAACAAGGAGGCAATAAGATTATTGTGAAGCCTTGCTGAATAGAGCATGGGAAAAAGCACTGAGGCCGCCCTAACGATGAGAAAATAGAGGGGAAAATATGCCTGAGTATACGTGTTATATCCCTCTCTTACCAATGTTAAATATTGAGTGCCATCAAAATTTGCAAAAGAGGAGAGAAACACAGGAAGTTTGTAGTCAGCGAGCAACTCTTTGTATGGGAAAAAACCAAGAAAGGGAATAAGGTGGGGGGTAATAAGGGAAGTAAGGAGATCGATTGTTCTCCATACAATAAATGAAATAAAAATAAACATGTACCAATTTTATCAAATTTGAAATAGATATAGTTTTATATATTTTATACTGTTGCGTTTTTTACATATACAATGTATATTTCAATATGGAAAGGATAAAACGGAAACGGTTTATTAATTGAAATTTATACCCGCGTAAAGCGCGGGATTTTTTGTTATGAGTGGAGAGATTATTCATCGTAACCAAATACCCGGGTACAGTGTTTTTCATCTTCAAAACAGATTAGTACTTGTTACAACGAGCCCTGAACGACGAGCATTGGCTAATCAACAATACACACCTTTTGCTCCTGTTGAGATTTGGGGAAAATCCGTTGTTTCAGAAGGGGTACATCCTGCAGTTTTTCAAATGGATTCTTCCACAGACCCCCCTTTTGTTGTTAAAGCGGCGATGAATAAACTAGAGTGCGGAGTGCGAATGTTGGATCTACTACATAAAAAAGGTTTTCCTAAAAGCAAAGGTTTGGTTTTTGTTGATAGCGCGTGGGTGTTGACATCAGCTAAAAAGGAGGGAAGGTTAACTGTTTTTTCAAAACATAACGAAAGACCTGTTGCAATAGATCAAATAGTAGACGCATTACTTGAGGGCGCGAACAATCACGAAAGGCTCTGTTCTGAAGCCGCAATTGCCTGTTTTAAACAAGGAGCAGAGCCTACAATATATTTGTCAAGACTTTCTGTGGGATGGGTTTCAAAAAGCGTTGGATTAAGGAGTAGGGGTAAGCTTAGAAACCTAATAAGGCAGGGGCCGGGTGTTACAATAGAAGCATTGTTGGGTATAAGTAACTTGCTTATACCCAGAGAAGGACCTCGATATAAGTATGAAATTCAAAGGCTTTCAGGAGGCCCACTTCATGGAAACGAAGCTCAACTATGGGGAAGGCTATTTATGTCTAATGCTCCAACAACAACTTTGCGACAACTTGCAGTTGGAATGATTCCTAAAGACATTTCAATGGGTTCCCCTTATTTAAACTCTCAGACTTTCTAAAAATTCACACATTGCCGCAGCTGCGCGAATGGGTTTACCTCCTGGCTCAGGTGGATTTAATAATATAACATCTGCAACAGATGGGGCCATTGCAAGATCATGAATCGCCCGTTTTAACCTCCATCTTATCGTGTCTTCCCATCCTCTTTTATCGGCTAGTCTTTGAAAATATTGTCGAGGGGGCATGTTTGGTAAAACAAATAATGAAACAAAAGGAGTCTCTGGATAGTGTTCTGCAAACCACCCTCTCATCGCAATGCTTCCGTTGACATCACCTCTCCAAACAACAAAAGGACTTTTTTCTAACAGCGCAGCCTCAACGCTTGCAGTTGGTGTTCCATACGTGAAACCTCCCTGAATCACGGTTTCAATAAACTGCCCAGCTGCAATCATCTGCTCAATTTCTTCTGCCGAGCAAAAGATGTACTCGCTCGTTAAACCCTCTCGTCTTACAACAGAATCTCTTAGTCGATTTGTTACTGTTAATATTCTTGTAATTCCTTCGAACATACGATAACTAGCTGTTTTTAATACCTCATCTTTCCCAGCCGTAGAGGGCCCCATAAGAGTAAAAACAGCTTTTGGACACTTTCCTGGTAATGGTTTCTTATTATTGCAAAAGATTAATTCGCCCACTTGAGTAAAGCTACCATAACCGGGAAATATGTTCCTTAATGATATTGGTGTCATAGGTTGCCCATCCCTGAGTAAATGAAAAAAAGGCATTGCTTCTGGAGACCGAACAAAATCGGTTAATAAATGTTTATAGGTTGGTATTTTACTTAAAAGTTCTGATGTCATTAGATATGTATTATAACATGGTATAATGTATATTACAATTAACTATGGGTTTGATAGAAGCTCTTAGAACGCTTAATCTATAATAATATTTAATTATTTTTGTTATAATTATAGGATATGTTACCCGATTACTTTCGGAGACCAGAGTCCTTAACAATTACTAAACTAGACCAGAGAGAAATTGGTGCATTTAGGATTGCGTTAGAAGACTTATTAAACACAATACCTCAGGGCCCAATAATCGACTGTTTTACCGGCGCATGCGGTCTATATTTATATCCTGATGATTTACGTAAACGAGTTATAGGAGTTGACAGTTCAAGTTTTCAGTTAAGAGAACTTCGATCACAGTTATTAACAACGGAAACGTATTCGCCAAAAATAATTGAGGCTTATTGTGATAATTTACCATTTGTAAATGAATCAGCTGCTGCTGCCGTAGCGGTAAGAGGTGTTCGTTATTTAAATTGGGCTGAAAATCGATCTTTTACCGCAGAAGCACAAAGAATCTTGCGACCGGATGGACTATTAGTAATACTTGATTACCCAACTGTTGATTTAGACGGTGCTTTTGATCTGCCAGACATCAGAAATCTAGAGAAGATTTATTTTGATCCAACCAAATGGGGAGAGATGGCAAGAGAACTAGGTTTTAGAGACATTGTTGCTCTATATAATTATTTACCCGAGATGAGAATTAACCTAGTAACTGCAAGGAAATAATTCAACCAATGAAGAAGAAGGGAGCGCTTGTTTCTTACCCAACAACTGTCTCGTTACTGGAACGGATATTTTTCTTCCTCAAGCAACGCCCGCAATTAAACAATATTTTTTAGACCTCAAGAATTTAGATAGAAGAGTTAGGTTTATCTCAGGCGTATTGGGAACGAATGCCGAAAACGACGCAGGACTGTACTGTTTAACACAGGAGCGGAGAAAATATGAGTGAGTACGTGTTGTTTTATTACTTTTCTTGATCTTTTTTAGAAGTTCGGAGTGGTCTAAATTGGACAAACCACATTTGAGACTCTTCACCCAGCTCATCAGGTCCAATGCACCACTCCATATCAGGATATTCTCCAGTACTTTGGCGAGCCGTTCTTGCCGATACAAACAATCTTTTTGCCTCTTCTTCAGTGAGAAGTGTTGCTTCTCTGGTGGTTAGTACGGAAAGTTGTTGACTCACGCCATTTTCTAGTGTGCGAGATAATATTTCGCCCGTGGTAGAATCAAATATTACCGTTAAGGTTCTGCCTCTATTATCACCGCCAACAACACCTCCAACGCCATCTTGAGCTTGGATAGTGACAAGATTTGTTGATTTTGTAATCGTATCCATATGAAAAATAGTTCCCGACACTTCAGCTTCAATCTGTTGCATCACGAGTACAGGCATGATGAGACCCGCCAATACAGCTCGTCCTTCGTCTGGTGGTAGAGTACAAATAAAATCGGCAAATTCATCACTAAATGGTGAGCGCATTACCTCAAGAACGGCGTCCTTCAATGACATTTCAAAACCTGAAGAAATAGCGTTTTCATTTAAGCGGACATTTGGGATTGTTAAAAAAGCCCCGGTTAACGATTTCTCTGTTAAATCTTCTACCAGAGCGGTTGAGCGGCTAATTAAATGTTTATCAGCTGCACCATTGAAGTTTTCTCGAATTAAATTAACAGAACGCATCCATTCTTTATTTGGTAAGGCTTGTAAGCCTTCTTTGATTTGTCGAAACCTTTCTTTTAAGTATGGTTTAAGATCTTGTTTTGTTGGTAAATCTGTCAACAATAAATCCCAAACCGAACTTAGTCTGTTTTCTTTTAAGGTTGCATGAAAAAAATCACTTGTTAAAACTATAGCTTTAGGTACTTTTTCACCTTGTGCAATAAGTATTTGAAGTCCTTCCGCCTTATTACCAACTTTTTTTACCAACAATCGGTTAGGCCATTCTGCAATACAAACAGCATATTTATTACCAGCTCTTGTTAGGTTGGTTACTTGATGATCAACTCCATTAGTCCAAATAGAGACAACATCATCAACTTTGTATTTTTTTCCCTTGATAATTGGATAACCGCGCATTCCATATTCAGTTGCCAAAACTTTAAAAGCATGTTCTGTTTTACTTCCGGGGTAAAGAAAAACAACCTCAAAAGGCCTTTCTCCAGGTTGTTGATATTTTTGTTTTTCTAATTGAATCTCCCTTATACGAATCAAAACTTGAGATAGAAGATTTGGACTGGTAGTTATTTTAGAGTCTAATATAACCATTGTTTCTAAATCTTTAGAAACAGCTCTCCTTTTTAACTTACATTTTAAAGCTCCAATATCTTCTAACGTTTTAATTTGAGCGATTACTTGTCCTTTTATTGTTGTTGGCTTTCTTTTTTCCGGTATTTCAAAGGGAAGTGTCTCATTAATATATGGAGCAATCCCTCCATCTCTGGTTATACCTGCAGAGAATTCAATTCTTTGAGGTTGTCCAGTATATGTTCCTAAGGTATCAGCAACAATAGCCAATCTTAATGCATCAAAATCATGCAAAGGATTGAAGTGCATTTGCATTTCGGTAGGTAATAAAACCTTACTAAGACCTTCACTATTTTCACCTCTATCTAAATACATGTGTGTTTTTGGAAAAATACGGCGTTCAATTATTTGAGGGCCAGAACCATTAATCTGTATGATAATATAGTCAGATTGTTCAATAGTAACC
>PFLI01000029.1 GCA_002785065.1 Candidatus Roizmanbacteria bacterium CG_4_10_14_0_8_um_filter_33_9 | reverse complement strand
TTCAATATTAAGTTTTGCTGCGATGGCAATACGTACATCGTTTAATACATGCGTCTTATTAAATGGATCACCAATTGATATATGTTGCCCAACTTTAAAGAGCATTTTCCCCTTATCAGGAAGAGAAATAGTAAGAATCATATTCTTATTATATACATTATTAGGAATTAAGGCATTAGAAGTTAGGAAAAAATCTCGACCTTTATCTTACCCCCTGATAAGAAACATAGGGAAGAAGACCCAAATAGCGAGCATATTTTATCTGTTTTGTCAGTTTTCTTTGGTGTTTTGCACATACATAGGAACGTTCTCTTCCCACAATTTTTTTTCGTGGTGAAAGAAATTTATCTAAATTTGCCGTGTCTTTATAGCTTGGTTCTACTTTGTATTCGCAGAAAAAACATTTTGTCATCATATTAATTAAATATTAAATTGCTAATTTTAAAATGGAATATCTTCAGGATTTACTGTTTCATCTTCTTTTAATTCTTGTTTTGACTCTTCTTTTGTAATAGTCTCGTGTTGTGTTTTATCTTGAGATACAGCATCTGCTTTTTTCTCTTGAGGTTCTTCAATTGTTCCTTCGGTCATCCTTCTTCCATCCCAAAAAACAATAAAATCATCAAGAACAATTTCTGTAATATTACGCTGTGCACCATCTTTTCCTACAAAACTTCGATATGTGATACGACCTTCTAAATATACTTTTCGTCCTTTTGAAAGAAGCTTGCCGCATAATTCAGCTAATTTCTGCCATGCTACAATACGATGGTATTGTGTATCTTCTTTTGTCTGCCCATCAGCTGTCATCCAACTTCTATTTGTTGCAATTCCGAATGTACATACCGCTGTTCCAGCCGGAGTATATTTAAGTTCTGGATCGCGAGTCAAATTTCCAATGAGTAACACTCTGTTCATTGAACGGCTTGACATATCTTATTTTTCTTCAACTGCTAATAGTAAATAACGAATTAGTTTTTCATTGTAGTTTAATCTTTTTTTAAGTTCCATTACTGATTTTTTGTCTGTTTCAATTATCCAGTGAAAAAATAAAGCACTTCTGCTTTTTGCGATTGGATATGCGAGTGTTTTTTTACCCCATGTATCTTCTTTAATAAGTTTCACGGAAAGTAATGTAAAAAGGTCTTTAATTGTTTTTGTCTCCGCTTTATCTTGGAGGAGAAAGGTTAGTTCGTACTTCATAAAATAAAAAATTTAATCTATAAGCATCGTTGCTTTCAGTATATAATACTAGTAACAGACTAAAAAAGCAAGAGGATGTTAAAGTCGGGTACATCGGTAACAGTTTCTGTTTGTTAACTTGTAACTGATAATACTCAAAAGGTGACATGTAA
>PFLI01000047.1 GCA_002785065.1 Candidatus Roizmanbacteria bacterium CG_4_10_14_0_8_um_filter_33_9 | reverse complement strand
GCCAGAACCAAAAATTGTAATGCGTTTTTGGCTAATGTCAATTCTATTAAGCATCTTCGGTCTCATGGTTGCGTTTATGAAGTGAGGCAATATTTAGCTTTCTTGATATAACCCACACAAGGTAATACGATTATTAACAATATCGACCAGACATTATTATTAAAACCTTGTAATGATTTTTAAAAGAAATAAAAAGGAATGGTCATTACAAGTTTAACCGCGTACGAAAAAACCGTATGGGGTTAAGTCACAGAAGTTATAAGTTTTAATATAGCAGTCGGTGCGGTTTGCTTTCCCCATGCCGGCGGCTTTTTTTATAGTCCTTCACCATGAATTTTTTATGTTCTCTTATGTCAATTTTCTACATTTTGTTTAAGTGTGATATTTATATGCATATATACTCAAAATAGTTATTATATTTCTAATATTTAATATTAGATGTTGATTTTATATGATAACTGTGTTATGCTTTTTTTATTGATCTAATAATGAAGGCAATATTATGAGTAAAATGGAGAACAGGCGAGAAAAATTTATACGTTTGGCTACATTGCGAACTTCTGCAACTTTGGATAAGCTTCGATTAATTGGTAATCTTTCAAACAAATCAAATTATGATTATTCCGATGAAGATATAAAAAAGATCATTTCTGCATTAGAAGAGCAACTTAGAATTATTAAACATAAGTTTTATCTAAAACCGAAAAAAGGTTTTCGATTATAATTATTTTATATATGGAAAATACTAGAGAATTTACCCGTTCTGAAAAAATTCTTTTGTCTCTTTTTATTCTTTCAAAGGGAACTTCAAAAAAAGTACGTTTTGAAGATATAGCCGTTAAATCTTTTAAAATGTTTAGGTCGGATTTTCAATTAAGAGGTTATCCTAACTATCCGGATACGGGAGATATTATTCATAAACCTTTATATAGTGATCTCAAAAAAAAAGGTTTAGTTTTATCCGGAGGAAAGTATTTTTCCTTAACCAAAAAGGGACTTGAATACGGTAAAAAATTAAAGGAAATTTTTAAAAAAGGTGATTACGATTTTGCCATGGAACCTGACAAATATACAAAGTCAATGGAAGATGAGATTAATAGAATTATTCACACCTCAGCTTTTAACTTATTCGCTTCCGGAAAAAAAGATGAAATCTTAGATATAGACTTTCATGATTATTTAGGAACAACAGTAAGAACTAAAAAATTTGATTTCTTGGGAAGACTTAATAATGTAAAAGAGGCTGTTGATGCTTCAAAATCTAATAATCCAAAGCTTTATATTGTTTTGAATAATCTTAATCAATTTTTATTATTAAAATTTAGTGACGTCATAAACTATTTTGAGAATATGAAGGGGGGTAAATCATGAAAACCGACAATGTGATTTCAATAATTGAAGAACCGAATGAATTTGATGATCATTTATTAGATATTATTGGTAATAACTTTAACTTTAGTCATGAAAAGGGATTGGCGGAATGGCTTAAAAACTCCATAGATGCTTATATCAGACAGGATGTTCCCGATGAAAATAAATATGTGGTCATGCGTTTTACCGATGGTGACGGTGGTTCGGTGAATATTCCCGTATTTGAAATGATTGATTATGTAGGTATGACATCAACGGACATCAATAAAGCTTTAAAAAGGTGGGGTGATCCTGAAGCTGCAAAACGAGGGGCAAAAAAAGGGATTCGTTTAAGAGTTCATGGTGGTCATGGTAATGGTGGTAAATTTTATATGCGTCAAATGTTTAATATCTCTCATTTTATTACTTACAGAGACGGATATTTGAACATTTTCGGTTTTAGTGATCATAAGAAATATGGTTTTGCTCAAGGATTTAAAGATAAAAAGATTTCTCCTGATCAGGCGCTTAAAATGGCTGGTCTTGACGGTTTTGTTCTCGAGAATATTAAAAGAAAAATAATGTTGGGAAAAACTGGATTTACCGTCGTCAAAGGTCTTCGTCCGAAAAATATTGCTAAGAAAATTTCGGTTTTTCAGTTAATTCAGAAAATCAAACATCATCCCCAATCAAGACGTGCGCTTAAATATAGTCAAGTATCGGTTATTCATAATGGAAAATTTGTTATGAACCGTGTGACGATGAATGAAGTTCAGCCGCTTGACGAATTTAAAGATCCATTTATTTTTGATATTCCGGAATATTTAGAATATGAAGAAGGAAATGAAAACAGAAGAATAGAAATGTCGACTCACAAATTTACATCCGGAAAATTGATTCTTAAGACCTCTTCTATTCCTTTTGGTCATTCCGGTCATAGCGCTGAGTTAAACTGTATCGATTTTATAGGTGAAGCGGGCGTAATCGCCTCCTATCGCATGCACGAATTGGGATTTTTAAAATATTATCCACAGGCACAATTCATATACGGAGAATGTTCCTGTCCGATTTTGGAAGATCCGGAGGATGATTGTGTTCAAAACGATAGAGAAAAGCTTGTAGAAAGCGATAAGGTCAAGGCATTGTTAAAATGGGTTGCTTTAAAAGTTGATGAAGTAGCGGAAAAAATTGGAAATAAAGAAAAAGAGAAGCAAAAAATTGAAGAATTACATACTTCGGAAATATTTAATGAATTTTTGAATAAATGGAAAAATCAATTCATGTCAAAATTTTTAAGAGAAATTTTGGGCGGTCCCGAAAAAGGTTCATCAACAGGTGGTCTGGGTGATGAAGGTTCCGGAGGAGGAAAAAATGGAAAAAGCGAAACAAAAGATGGCTTAGGATCGGGGGGCGGAAAAGGTGGTGGGAAAGGAGATCAAAAGAAACAAGGGATGGGATTTCCCAGAGTACTGATATCTGGTCAAGATGATCCTTTAAATCCGGGTACTACGGTTAACTTTACCGAAAGACACCATGTTATTGAACAAAGACTTCAAGACGTATCGGAACAAATTTTTTGGATTAATCGTGAAAAGTTACTAGCAAGAAAGATTCTTGAAAAATATGGTAAAGATTCCGTAGAATGGCGGAATTATCTTTTTCAATGTTATGTTAACATTTTTATTACGAGTGCATTAGAAGCAAAGGCAAAGAGCGAGGGAGGTGTATTATCGGTAGATGACGCAAAAAGGGTTATTGATGAAACCTATTCCAAAATATATGACAAAGCTTCAACAGATCTGGAAAAGTTCTTATTAAACGAATCCTATGAAGTTAAAGAGGGAGCTTAAAGATTTATGTTAAATATTTGGAATAAATTAACCGAATCTATAGGTAAAAAAGAGCAAAAAATAGAATTGAGTAAAGCGGAATATAATCCCGAGACGGGTATTGATGAATTATTATATCTTCCAACAAAAGTACTCAATGCACTTGAAAGAAATGGCATATATACGATTAGAGATTTGGAAAAAACGGGGAGAGATTGTTTAATAGTGATGAAACAAATTGGAATCGCCTCACTTCGATATATAGATAAAGCCTATGAAGACTTTACCGGAAAAAGATTACCCCAAACTCGAACAATAGATCCCGAACCAATAAAAGAAAATAATAAAACCAATTTAAGTTCTTCCCCAATATTTACTACGGAAGTTATTCAAGAAAAAAAGGAATATGTTTCCATATCGCCTAATAATTATGCCACATATGATTGGTTGGGTGAAGAAAGGTATTTAAAAACATCTTTAAATAGAGATGTTTATATTGACCAGTTGGGACTTACTCAACAGATAATTAACGCATTAGCGAAAATTAACATTACTACGATTAATGATATTTTATCTGTACCCACTAACAAATTGTGGAAAGCTGAAGGAATAGGAAGAAAATCAATAATAAAAATATCGATGGAACTTATTAACCCCTCAAATCCGCTACTCGGTAAAAACGTCAACAATGAAGATCTTGTAACTTTTATGTTATTAAGACTGAAGGATTCACGAGAAAAAGAAATTATTGTGAGGAGATATGGATTGAAAACGGGCGAAAGACAAACATTAGAAGAAATTGGTCACGATTATAAGTTGACCAGAGAAAGAATTAGACAAATTGAAGCGAGAGCATTAAAAAAACTAAGACACCCTACGAATACTGCCAGAAATATTATAAAAAAAGCAGTTGAAAGCGTAATTCTCAAAGAAGGAGGAATAATATCCGATGAACAAGCAGATAAATTATTAATTCCAATAATTGGAAATAATAACTTTGACGGTAGTTCGTTGCTGGATTTAGTTACAGATCTTGGAGGAATTTACACTGTAAAAATCGGAGACGTTAGTTTGTATTCTCCTTTGTTTGTTAACTTTAACCTTAACCTTATATTTGAAAAAATATATCAAGGCATAAAAAAAGCTCAAACTACTTTAACTGTAGATCAAATTAAGAAACTAATAGGCTTAAATAATGATTTGGTTATCGACAATCAGACTATATCTGCCGATATATTTATTGCTAAATGTTGCAGCATTCATCCTCATATTCAAGAACGAAAAATAAACGAGTATAGTACATACTTAAAAAATCATAGTTCTACGCGAATTTGGATAAGTATGATGCAAAATGTCCTTGAAAAAGAAAATACACCTCTCCATTTCACCGAAATTACATATAAAGTGAATGAACAATATAAAAATGAAAAAGATATCGATGTAAGAAGAGCTCATTCTTTATTAATTCAGTCACCCATATTTGCACATGTTGGCGTAAAAGGAACATATGGTTTAGTTAACTGGGGGATAAGAAAAGAATCGAGCGTTGTATTGGTTGAAGAATGTATAAAAAAAGCAGGATTTCCAATACATTGGACTCAAATACTAAATTATGTAGGAAAGTATAAAAGTACCTCGAAAGCGAACGTAAGGGCTATATTGGATAACAGCGGGAAGTTTGTTCATATAGGTGAAGGAGTATATGGAATAAAAAATTCTTGAAGTCTATCTTTTACAAATTCATCCTTATTTTTTGTTTTTTCTTCCAGGTACAATGCTTTCTTTATAACCTTAGCGATAGCTTCAACTACCGGGATAGCTACAGAGTTACCAATTTGTTTATAAGCTTGCGTTTTGGATACCGGAAAAGTAAA
Source organism: Candidatus Roizmanbacteria bacterium CG_4_10_14_0_8_um_filter_33_9 (assembly GCA_002785065.1). Classification (GTDB taxonomy): domain Bacteria; phylum Patescibacteriota; class Microgenomatia; order UBA1406; family GWC2-37-13; genus UM-FILTER-33-9. Next base: position 1,479 of record PFLI01000047.1, on the reverse strand, counting down.
ATTTTCTGGTAATCCTTGAAGTCGAGAACATTCTTTAATAGTTAATCGCCTAACACCATCGGAATTTGGTATCCCGCTCTTTTGATTTCCACCCTTATAAAACCATGGCTTAACTACATCTTTTATCAAATTTCTTTCTCTACCCATATTACCAACAACAAGCGCATAAGATATATCCGTAGTTTCCAATATGTTGAAACCAAAACCGTGTCCTTTTTTTCGATGTCTTTCTTTATGTTTAATCAAACCTTCATAATATTTTTGAGATAAATAGTACCAATCTTCAATATCTCCTTTTTCCAAGATTGTCGAAATTGGTGGTGGAGTTAAAGTTAAAGGGTCGGGGAAATTAAATTTAATATCATGGTTTTTGAAACCAACGATATATATTCGTGGTCTACTCTGGGCTAATCCGAAATTTTTACTATTTAATATCTTATAGAAAACTTTATATCCAAGCTCATTTTCCAATATATTTTTAATACGATCAAAAGTAGCACCTCCATTATGTTTTTCGAGATGTTTCACATTCTCCAATAAAAAAGCTCTTGGTTGCTTATCTTTAAGTATTCGTTTAATTTCAAAAAATAAATGACCTCTTTCGTCATCAAAACCTCTTCTATGTCCTGCCATTGAGAATGGCTGACATGGAAATCCTCCCGTTAAAAGATCGTGCTCCGGAATTTCAGAAGAATCAATCTCTTTAATATCCTTTAAAATTAATTTTTCTTTATGATTTTGATCAAAAGTTTGCTTACAATAAGCATCAATATCGCTTGAAAATACCACATTAAATCCGGCTTTTTCCAGTCCCAATCGGATTCCTCCTATTCCTGCAAACAAGTCTATTGCGATAAGTTTTTTATGCCTGGCCATGATATATTATCATTATAATGTATTTTAAGAATTAAACAATGACCGATATATTTACTAGGAAAAAACGTAGTGAAATAATGCGTACGGTTAAAAATAAAGATACAAATATCGAGCTTAAACTAAGAAGGTTTTTATTTGCAAAAGGAATAAAATTTAGAGTAAAAAATTCTTTGTTTGGTAAACCGGATATAGTACTTCCTAAATATAAAATTGTTATATTTTGTGACGGAGATTTTTGGCATGGAAAAAACTATGATGAAGAAAAAGGGCGCTATAAAAAATTTTGGATAGATAAAATCGCGCTCAATATTAAAAGAGATATAGAAGTTAATAAAAGATTGAAAGAGGAAGGTTGGAAGGTATTAAGGTTTTGGAAGACGGAAATTCAAGGAAAAACCGATAAGTGTATAAACAAAATAATGAAAAATATCAAAATTTCTTTACTAAAAAATTAAATGTTAGAACGTACAGGTTTTTCTATTATACTTGACAAATAAGTACCTAATCTTATATAATCTAATATAATCTTATATAGTCGCCACTTCACTCGCCAAGGGCGAGTTACGTTAGGCGTAAACAGTAAATTTATGAAAAATATCAATC
>PFLI01000002.1 GCA_002785065.1 Candidatus Roizmanbacteria bacterium CG_4_10_14_0_8_um_filter_33_9 | reverse complement strand
ACGTGCGTCCGGCGATGATATAAGTTTATGGAATGCTGTAATTAAAATGGGTGATGAATCTGCTGCGTTGTCTAATGAATTAAATAAAAGATAAATCATCAAGATGAATTATTATCTGTGGAGAAAGAGGCGAAGAAAAAAAATTAGGTGCTTGGAGTTTTCGATAAATTTTTTATTTATTTCGAGGAAAATCATATTTTAACTCTCTTTTTTCAAAAGCTTCTTCACCGCCTTCAAGAATATCACAAACATGTTCTCTTATTCCTTGTTGATACAAAATAAATGGTTCCTTCTTTTTGTCAAGTTTAAAAGATTTTTCCAGTGCTCCAGATACATATTCAAATTGAAATTTTTTATTTTCTTTGGTTGTATCTTGACCTCGTTGATTACCTACAATAATATCTTCAGCATCGGCACCAACCACAAGATTAGGATTATGGGTAATAATTATTATTTGTCTACTTTTCTTTTTTTCTTTAATAAATTTAACCAGATCTAGATACACACTTCGGTTGTCTAAATCTCCTTCTGGTTGATCCAATAAAATTGGATAATCTTCGCGACTTAAGTAAATTAAAAGCTTTAGTAGCACCAAGCTTTTTTTTCCGGGCGACATCATATTTAATGGATCACCCTTATATGTGATATAAAAATCTACATCAAAATAGTCTTCAAATAATTTTAAAACAGCGTCTCTTTTTGATCTGTTCTTAATAGTATTGACTTCTTGTGACATTAAATCTATGAAAATTTTTTCTATATTTTTAAAGTGTTTTTTTTCGTCATACATATACTCAAATTCTTCATCACCTTTACAAGGGATTATCCTTTTCAAATCATGTTTATTAATAAACTCATCAATACACTTTTCGTTAAATTCTTTATTTCTGAACGTAACTGATACATTTAAATTAATATCTTCAAGTTGTGATTCACCCTTTTTTAATTCAAGTTGAAGCTCCTTATATATTTTGAAGTTTTCTTCATAAAGTTTAATTATTGTTTGCTGTGTATCTTTGTATTTCCTTGAATTGATTTCCAAATCATTTTTTATTAGTTGTATTTTAGCTTTTTTTGCCTCCTCCTCTTTTGTTTTTTCAATAATTTTTTTTAGTTTCTCTTGTAATTTTATTTTTTTTAATAGAGGGGAAAGTTTTTTATCAATAGTTGCAATTTGTTTTTCATTTTTTTCTATTTTTTCGGTAATACTTTTATTTATATTTTGCCTATTTATTTTAAGCTGATCCTTTTGAATATATACCCATTTTAAATCTGATTCAATTTTTTCCTTTATGTCTTTATTAATTAAATACTCAAAATAATTATTTTTTATAGAGATAGCTTCTACCAATCTCGATTCTAAATCAGTAAAGAGTTTATCAACTGTTTCTTTATCTTGCCGTAAACTAACCAGCTCAGCTTGTAATTTATTTTTATTTTCGTTTAAGTTTTTTATTTCATTCATTTGAATATCAGTGAATCCAGATTCTTTTTTTAACTCATCCATTTGTTTTTTCAAATCTCCTATATAGTTTGTAATTCCTTTTTCATCTCCGATGTCAACTATGTTTTTTTTAAGTGAAGAAATATTAGTTTCAAGAATAAATAAATTGTTTATTTCAGTAGTTATCTTTGCTGTTGTATTTTTAACAAAACTCATTTTTTCAAAATATGTTTTATTTATTTTTTTATCTTGGATAATTACATTTTTAATAAAATTATTCAGAGCTTGTTTTGTTGGAAGTTGGTTTTCAGAAAGTTTATTAAGATAATTTTGTGGAATATATAAAATTTTTCTTTTTATATCTTCTAGGTTTTTTAATGTATTTTTAACGCCGTCACTCCATACAACTTCAAAATCAAAATTAGCATCATTTTTAAGATCATGGTAATCTATGGGTGATGAAAGAACATTAAATCTATTTTCTACTTCTTCAAAATCAATACTGTATGCTATATGAAAAAGTAACAATGACTTTCCTGTTGATCTTCCTCCTATAATTGCGTTTAAATTTTGATTTAATTCAATATAATCACTAGAAAACAAACCTTTCCCAGTATTATCAATAAACCTCACCTTATCAATAACTGAATATGTTTTCTTTTGTTCCGGTTTATCTTGTGTTATTTTCACTCTATCTTTTGGTTCGAAGATAATTTGTTTTAAACCGAGAAAAGTTGGATCAGCTTTTATCCATAATTGATTTCCATTCGGGTCAGGCGATCCTATATCTATTAAAGAGCGCGAATCACATCCGATTGTAAAGCAAATATCAGATTTTAGTTTTTTATTAGTGGTAATATATTCTGCCGTTTCTAGACAAGCCTGTAAGGATCGTTCCTCTAGAAGACAAACTTTTTGATAATTGAATATATCTGCCAAATTAGTTTTATCTTGTTGCTGAAATAAACCATTAGTACTATTGCAATGAGCGAAAATTAATAATCCATCAATTCTTTTAACTGTATCTATTATTTCCTTTATATTTTTTTGGGTCACTGTTAAAACAGAATTAGTTTTTTTATTATTGATATCAATTTTTGTTAAGAATGTATTTATTCCTTCTGAAAAAGTAACTTTCGCATAAGGAATTTTACTAAAAAAAACTAGAGCATGTGCGCCGCCAGCGTTAATCTCAACTCCAGGAATAATCTTTATTTTATTTTTTTTGGAATAGTCAAGGAATTCATCCAAAAGCTTATTATCATCATAGTTATGATCCGTTATGCCAACACATTTTATTTCAGGGTAATAGGTTTCTAAATAAGCAAAAAAATTACGTACATAATCTACGCACCTAGTTTTTTTATTAATTTTAGTATCGTTAAAATATTCTTTAGAATCAAAGAGTAGAGCATTCTTTTCGCCACCAACTTTTTTTGTAAATGTGTTCCATTTAGTTTGATCTTCTTTTTTAAGTTTTTGATAATAATCTTTTAATGATAAATAATTATCATCAATAATAGTATGAGTATGAAGTTCCCATCTACCCCAATTTGAGCCTTTTGAATATTGATCCATTTTTGAGGAAATTAAATTTCCACATCACAAATTTTTATTTGTTAGATTTGATTGGTTGTCTTGTTTACCGATTACCTTTTGCTCGATTGTGGGTTTTACACAGCATTTGGCAATTTTTAATGTCACTTTTACCACCCTTACTCCAGGCGGCGACGTGGTCTGCATCCATTTCGCTGAAACCCCAAATCTTACTTTTGTTGGCATCATGTCCGATAGAACACAGAGGACAGTTGGATTTACCCTTAGTCTGAGCAGTTTTGGTTTGCTTAGCATAAATTACTTTCTTAGTGGGGTCGTCAAACACACGCACATTTAGTAGTTTAGTATTAACCGAATCGTCCAAAATAAACTCAAACACGCCACGCCGGTCTTTAACCACATAATCACCGAGTAGTTTGCGTACTTGCGCAGATATTTCAACAGGGTCATAAGCATTTTTGTGATATGTCTCATAAAGTCGTCCCCACTCAAGCCCGCACATCTCGCTTTCTACATCGGTAAATACGATAGATACCCAATCAATCACGCTGTTAAAATATTTTTTTAACTCATTTATATTTTTATCAAAACGATGACTACTCATGTAATCATCAATATTTCCTTTACTTACCCAGTCTAAAGCTCTCTCAAAGAATGCCTGTCGATTTGCGCTGCCCTTTATGTAGGCGCTCCATTTTTGAATATTGGCATTTTGGCTGTTGCTAAATTCTTCTTTGCCTAACGTAACGAATGGTCCGGAATAAATCGCATTTAATAATTCTTGGGGGACAAGCGGAACCCCAGCAATATTGATCGTTTTAAACCACTCCTTTATCTGGCTTTCTGTTCCCGCACATTCATAAATAAGCAGTTTAGTTTCCAATATCTTGTCTTTTTTGTCTTTTGCCATACCACCAAAATATTGTTCCATCCCGTTTTCATCTTTGATAGCAAATTTGTCGGTCACAAACCGTCCAACACTGGTAATGCGCTGTTGCCCATCCAAAACTTCCAGTTTATCTTCGTTAACTTTATTAAAATAAATCAATCCTATTGGATATCCTTTTAGGACTGATTCAATTACGGCCATTTCTTTTTTCCCTCCGTCAGAAGCATAAATATAGTTGCGTTGATACTCCGGTTGGATGGTTAACTTACCAGACAAACCAAACAACCCTTTACCTTCAAGTTCGTTATAGACGAACCCCTCGCAAATATTTTTCACAGTGATCTCAGTTTTTAAAATTGTTTTCATTTTGTTTTTCTCTTATGTCTAATTAGTATTCTTTGGTAAACCTTCTCTAATAAGTCGTTCTCAATAACCACTCCACTTGCATTCAAATCGTAAGTTCCTTTTTTCCCAAACTTATCTAAATACGCTTGTTTGCATTCTGCCGTTGTATATACTTTCGCCTTCATTTTATACAGGTCTTCATTTTCACACATTCCAACAATTTCAAACTGGTCAGGATTATATTTATCCAAAAAACTAATCGGAACACCCATTACGCCGTTATAATCACCGGGGATATTTTTAACAAAAGAAACCTCTATTGCATTATAATTGTCGTATTTTTCAAACGGTTTTTTCGTCGTAAACTTTATTACTTCTGCCTTGGTCATAAGTTGTAGCGGTTGATGACGACGTCCGTGGTCAAGGTTGGTAAACCAGCGAACACCCATAACCCGTGCGTAATGTACGCCATTTTCATCAGTTCGCCAATTACCAATTTCCTTGAAGATATAATGCGGAACTATAAACTCTCGGTCTCCACTACTAATACTTTGTCCTAACCACAGCTTATTATTTTTGATTAACGGAAAGATTTCTTTATAGGTAATCGCATTAATGTTGCCGATTATAACGAACTTTTTTTCGTAATCAAAAAGTTGCTTAACATATTCGCGAAACAAACTGAACGGTGGATTTGTTACGACGATATCGGATTGTTTAAGTAGATTTATACATTCATCACTTCGAAAGTCGCCATCACCAACTAGTGGCATCCATTCGTTATGTTTGTTTGCCTGTAACTGTTTAGCCACGTCCTTCAAGTTGAACTCACCATCGCCGTCTATATCTTTCACTTCGTTAATAATAAATTTATTGGCATTTATCTTAGGTCGGCCTTTTGATTTTGTAAGGGTTTTATCATCACCAAATAACGCTATCTGTGTGTTGGCCACTGGCGATGGTTTGTAGCTCGTTGTTATAAGTTGTTTCAATCCGAGCTTGTTGAAATTGAGCACAAAATAGCGAAAGAAATTACTCTCAAAAGGATCATCGCAGTTGCAATAAACCACTTTGCCCCGAAATACATCTGAATTGTATTCTAAATATGCTTCAATCTCTTTTTGAATATCGCTGTACTGGGTATAAAATTCATCGTTCTTTGTTCGTTTTGCGTTTGTAAGATTTTTATTTGCCATAAAACTACTTATTTAAATCATAACTTTGTTTAATAAGAGCAAAAATCGCTTCAAGCTCGCTTTCTTTTTCTAGTTTTACTTCATAGTCGCCATTGCCCCAATGTCCTATCTTTTTCGGTTTTGTTAAATCACGAGCTAAACTTTTTGGATCATTAAGCTGTCCGCTTTTTACATTAAGAAAGATTTTAAGCCCGTATTGTTTAATAACAATATCTGTAAAATTTGTTGATGTTTTATACGCTATATATTTTGATTTCGCTTCTTCAATAATATTTTCATCCAGTGATAAAATTTTTTCTCTTAAGGCTTGAAATAGATTAACTGTTTTTTTATCTATTCCGGAAAGATGATCATTAAGTGTGTATGTTTTTTGTAATCGCTCAGTTTTTTCTTTTCCTTGTTTTGTTTTTCTTATTATACCTGATGTAGATATTCTAACCTTTTGATAGTTCTCTGGTTCAACATACAAAATATTTTCATCATAAATACGATAACGTAATAACTCAACATTTATTGGTAAAATATCTGCTGTATCAAGATCAAATTTATTGTAATTTTCAGCAATACAAATAACTCTAGGGGAATCCCAATCAATTTCTATATTTACTTTTTTGTCTTGACACAATATTTCAAAATCGGCTTTATGATCAAGTAACCAACGTAAATATGAAAGACCTTGATTAATAACGTTATCGTTTTGATTTTTTTTATACTCGATAATGCAAGGTGATCCGTTTTTATCTATTCCAAGAGTATCAATTCGTCCGCCAAAGCTTGTTGAATATTCGTGAGCAAGAAAAATAATATTTAAAATTTCTTCCAAATTTAATTCGAAAAGTTCTTGAAGGCGACGTTCTAAATTAAGGTCACGAACAATTAATTTTTTAACTGTAGAATTGACTATTTTAAATAAAGCCATATTTAATATACTTCCTTCTTATTATGAATAATACCACTTTTTTAAGTTTTTTCCTTACAAATTGATTATAATTATTATGACAATTAGGTCTTCCTAAACTCAAAGAAATTTGAGCATGGAAGAAGGTAATCCACGTTAGGAAACAGGAGCTCCCTGTTCAGTTAACCTAACGTGGTCATAACTCGAAAGGGTTAT
>PFLI01000006.1 GCA_002785065.1 Candidatus Roizmanbacteria bacterium CG_4_10_14_0_8_um_filter_33_9 | reverse complement strand
TTTATTATGTCGTTTGAGAATATGATTGCTCACGCAATCATTTTACATGGTTTTACCCCGAAGTAGAACTTCGAGGAATTCTTATGATTAAAACCAAGAGGTAGGCTCAAAGACATTCCAGAACCAACAGCCACAATATACCCATCAGGTTTATGATTTCTAATTGCCTGAAATAAATTTCTATCGACATTTTCATTGGTGGCTAAAGCAGCTAAACGATCAGATCTTGCCTCAATAACTGGAGGTGTATAGCCACGGAGAATAAGACCAGAGTTAATCTGTTGATTTATATTCACTCCGAATTTGTTATTAATATGATTTCTCAATATGTACCCTATGCTACAATTAAGCTATGAATAATGTCCTTGTCTATGACCCAACAGCAAAAGATTCCCAGTCTAAAGTCCGGGGTATTGGACGATACATGCAAATCCTCCGTGAAACCTTTCCTAAATGGTACTTTTCACCTAACCTCCAATTGCCAATCTCCAATCTCCCCTTCGAGAAACCTCAGGGTAAACAATCTCCAACCACTTTTATAAATCCTTTCTTCAACTTCCTCTCTCCTCCCCTTTTTATCAGGAGAAAATTCCCAAAACAAATTGCAGTAATTCACGACCTTATTCCTCTCAAATACCCAGAACATTTTCCTATCGGACTAAAAGGAAATATATCTGTTTTATTGAACAAAATAGCTCTTCTAAGTTATGATGTAGTGATAACAGATTCCGTACAAAGCAAGCAAGATCTTGTTGCTATACTGCATATTCCTGAAAAGAAGGTAAAAGTGATTTATCCATGCTTACCAGCTATATTTAACCAAAATTGTCATCCTGAATTCATTTCAGGATCTGAAAATAAGATCCCGAAACAAACTTTTATTGAGAAGATTCTGAACCAAGTTCAGAATGACAGTCAAAAAGTTCGGGATTATTTACTTTATGTTGGCGATGCTACCTGGAACAAAAATCTCGTTAATCTTGCAAAAGCAATAAAACTGCAGGAATTGCCCTGTGTATTTGTGGGAAAAGTGTTTAGCAAGGTTAACAAGTTAGAGAATAAAGCGAGCGCAGTTGATGATTTTTTTCGACTTGGGAGGCCCGAAGGACGGGAACCCACCGGAGAAAAAAAATTATCAACAAGCGTGCTTAATAATCCATGGAATGAGGATCTTAATGAATTCATGTCTCTTGCAAAAGATGATAAACGATTTATATTTCCCGGTTTTATTACGGATGAAGAATTAATTCAATTGTATCAAAATTCTCTTTGTAATGTTCTTGTTTCACGCGATGAGGGGTTTGGTTTTTCTTATCTTGAAGCCTCAAACCAACAATGCCCCAGTATATTGTCCGATATTCCTGTCTTTCGAGAAATCAGCAATAACAAAGCTCTGTTTGTTGACCCAAAAAGTCCAAGGTCTATTGTCTCGGCAATTCAATCATTCCAAAATAATAATGTTTTACGAAATAGTCTTATTAAGCAATCATATGAAAGATCAACTATTTTTTCCCAGCAATCACTTAAAGATCAATTCCTTTCTATCATTTCCTCATTAAATACTGAGTTTTAAACTCTAAATTCTTAATTCCCTGTATACTAATCTTATGGATCTTTTTATGTATATCGTTATCTCGATTGTTTACGTCATGGTTATCCATTTTGCTATTCAAATCCGCGATTGGTTTGATACATTTTCCATGATCGGCCTTTTTATTTTAGGAGGTATTTTTGGCTGGTATATGAAATCATATGATGCAGGAATTGTATTTGGAGTCGTAACCTCACTTATTTTTTGGTAACTGAAAAAGAGTTTTGGTATTTTCCTCAATAATTTTTTTTACAGACACTATTGTTTCTCCTTTCAAATCGACTACCTTTTGCAGAATAAAAGGTATATTTTTAGGTTCATTTGGATATTCTTTTTTTGTTCGTAGCGGTTCTGGTAACAAATACGGTGAATCTGTTTCAACAACAAGCATTTCTAGGGGAACTTTTTTAATAAATTCTGCTTTTTCTGCTCCATACGTCACATCTCCATCAACACCGATGAAAATGCCGTGTTTTTGGGCAAATTCAAGCAGTTCTATATCCGGTTCGCAACAGTGAAATACTGTTTTTCCTTCAAGTTTTTTGTCCCAGTGTTTTTCAAGAAGAGGTAATAAGTCTTCTTTTGCTTCCCTATTGTGAAGAATCAAGCTTTTGTCATATTCCAAAGCCAGTTTTATTTGTTCAACAAGGAGTTGTTTTTGAGCCTCGATAAATTCAGCATTAATTTGATACGTTTGGTATTTGGTATTTGTGTATTGAAATGTATCAAGTCCCACTTCCCCCACCGCCACAACTTTTGGATGTGTTAATAATCTTTTCAGTTCTTCAATATTGCTTTTGAGTTTTGATTTGTAGATTTGAGATTTGCTTACCCCTAACGGAACCTTTGGTGAAGTGGGGACATTTGACTTTTGATATTGTATAGCGTGGTGCGGGTGTATTCCAACCGCCGAAAATACACCTTCGTATTGATTTGACAATTCGACTGACACCTTAGAGGTGTAAAGATCTGTTCCCGGAATAATAATTCCGGTAACTCCTGCAGCTTGTGCGCGTTGAATCACTTCGGGAATAGAGTTCTTAAATCGTTTGAAGTTGAGATGACAATGGGTATCAAACATAAGAAAAATATCAAAACTTAAATGTCAAAAGTCAAATATATATTAAATGTTTAAATGCAGATTTGATTTTTGAAATTTGAGATTTGAATTATTTATACAGATTATTCACGAGCGCATCCGCAATAGTATTTTTTTCCCGGGGAATATATGTATATGTTATTGGAATATTAATTTCTTGTTCAAGTACCCGTATCTTAAATACAAACTCACGAATATGGGGTTGCTTAACTTTAAACAAACCATTTAATTGATTTACGACCAAACTCGAGTCGGAAAAGAATTGTATTTTTTTTATCTTATCAAGTTGAATAATCAGTGAGTTAGTTAATTCGTTAATTTGACGATGTGCACTCATTACTGCAAAATATTCTGCTTCGTTGTTAGTTTTAACGCCCAAATCTTCACGATAAGTATGAATTATTTTCTTGTCTAAATAAAAAGCAATTCCAATTGAAGCAGGACCTGGATTGCCTTTTGAACCGCCATCTGTATAAATAGAAAGAATCATAACTCAATTATAATATATGCACAGTATTTGTTATGGGGATGGTACTATAGCAGGACTAACAGCTATTGCCAAAAAAATAGCCAAAACTTCCAGACCTATGATTCTATTATTTGTTCTGTTCCATTCCTGTTCAAAAGCTGCAAGTGCATATTCCCTATTATAATCTCTAGGTTGCCCATCATCTATGAATTTCCTTCTTCCCTGTAATTGCCAATGTAGTGCGGTAAGAAATCGAGCAATAGTAACTGAACCAAGAATATTTGTATCTGGTTCTAATAAAAAATCAGGATTTGGATAAAGCCCATCTCTCCAAGAATGAGCGATCATATTTTATAATTATATATCCTATAGTCTATTTTGTCAATAGATACTTATTTGTATGCCTCAAGCGTCACGTTTATTTCCTTCACCTCTCCATTTCTCCAAAGTTTTACCTTCACAGTTTCACCAACTTTATGCTCACTAATGAGTATATTCAACTCCTCTTTTCCACCACTCTTGACCTTAACTCCGCCAAACTCAGTAATAATATCCTCCTCTTTTATTCCGGCTTTTTCAGCTGGAGATCCTTCAACTATCGATTGAACATATGCTCCTTCAACTAATTCATTGGCAATTGCTGTTTTAAGGTCAAGTATTTGATACCGAATTCCTAAATAGGGAATATCAAAACTACCACCGCGTTTATTAAATGAATCAATAAGATCTTTTACGACATTAACCGGAATTGCAAAGCCAATATTCTGGCCATCTTGTGCAATCGCAGCATTTACCCCAACAACCTGTCCTTTTGAATTAAGTAACGGGCCACCGGAGTTTCCCGGGCTGATTGCCGCATCTGTTTGAATTACGTTATCTAATTTTTCAACAGCTCCTTCAAAGGGAGAGCCTGCAGTAATTCCGCGGCCAAGACCTGAGATAATACCTGTTGTTACCGTGTTCGTAAATTCACCAAGTGGAGTTCCGATTGCTATTGCAATTTGGCCTAGCTTTACTGCTGATGAATCGCCCAAGGGAAGAGCTTTTAATCCCGATGCATTTATTTTCAAAATGGCCAAATCATTTAAAGGATCCCTATATATTTTTTCAACTTCATATTTTTTTTCGTCATTGGTTAATATTTTATAACCAGCTTCAATATCTGATACAACATGTTTGTTGGTAATAATAAGTCCATCGGACGATATAATAAAACCGCTTCCGATATTTTGATCTATTTTAGTCTTCTGACCTGGAATTTGCTTAAAACCTCCAAATGGATTAAATGGGTCTATCTGCAAAAATCCACTGTTTTGTGTTGTTTTCACAATACCAACTGTAACTACAGAAGGTAAGGACTCTTCAATGACTTTTGTTACTACTGATTCCTCATATACAACATTCTGTTTTTCTATCTTTCCAGTAAGTCCACCTACTTTGGTTGTGGTTTTATTGAAATACTGTTCAAGATTAATTTGGGGAAGAAGATGATATGTCTGTCCAACAGATAGAACAAGAATAGTAAAAGCAATAAGAAATATGAGACGTTTCATAAAATAAAATATGTAATAAATAATATGTCATGTCATTCCGGTGAAAGCCGGAATCTATTCAGTCATGGATCCCGATTTTCATCGGGATGACAAATTTGTGACATTTATTTTAAAACTTCTTCAATTGCTTTGTCAAGTTGCGCATCAAGTTCTCGAGTCTGTGTATTTCCTTCAGGAATCTTATTCTCCACAGTATAGAGAGGCTCTATCCCTTTATGATTAATCCGATCTCCGTTTGGCAAAATCCACTTCGCAATAGTAACGTGAAGTCCTGCTCCATTTTTCAAATCCAAAGCTTCCTGAACTGAGCCTTTTCCAAACGTTTTTTCGCCAACTAAAATTGCTCGTTTATGATCGCGAAGTGCTCCGCTTAAAATCTCCGCTGCGGAAGCTGAGCCTTTGTCAACCAATACAACGAGTGGAATATCAAGTAAGCTACCGGTTCGCATCACAGTATAGTTTTTGTTTTCCAAACTGGTCGATTCCTGCTTAACAACAATTTTCCCCTTTGGTAAAAATTCTCCTGCAAGATAGACGGAACTTTCCAAATAACCACCCGGATTGCCGCGCAAATCAAGAACCATTCCTTTTATTTTTTTTGCTTCCCATGCATGTTTAATATCGGCAACTTTTATTTCCCATTCATCTACCGTGTTTTCACCAAACTGATTTAATTTCAAATATGCCACCTGATCACAGCTACTTGTACAAGTACTCAATTTTTCATCCAGCTTAAGTTCAACCGACTCTACTCGAATAACGTCCCGAGTTACCTCGACGGTTATTTCTTTACCATTTCGATCAAGAGTGAGTTTTACCTTCGTTCCCTTTTCTCCCCGTATTTTTGAAACTGCTTGAGATAGTGTCCAATCTTTTGTTAACTCATCATTTACCTTAACTATCAAATCGCCTGCTACTATTCCTGCTTTCATCGCAGGTGAGTCTTTTAAGGGAGAAATAATAACAATACGGTTTGCTTTTAATCCGAGTTGGGCACCGATCCCTTCAAACTTTCCTCCTAAATCATCTTTTGACTGCTTATTTTCATCAGGAGTAAGAAAAAAAGTATAGGGATCGTCAACCGATGCAACCATTCCTTTTATAGCACCATAAAACATTTTTTGCGGATCAACTTTTTTCTTATCAACATACTTTTGTTCTATTTTGTCCCAGGTATCCCAAAAAAGACCAAAATCAATATTTTTTACTTGTGCACGGGTTGAAGCTGATTTTGGAGCGCTGTTTAACACATTGTAATCGCTGCGTTCTATCTTAGAAGATGCTGTTTTAAATTCACCTAACTTATACCCTGAACCAAAAAGTAGAACAACTAGTGAAATACCAAGAAGAATATTGGTAATTTTTTTTGCATTAATCATAAATTGTTTTAACTATAAAAGTATATTTTACTACTCTTTTTGTCCGCTATGCAATAGAGAAAAGAGGAAGACACAAGTTCATCCCACTGTTTTATTTCGCTAATTTGTGCAAATGGAATACTAGAGTCCTCCGGAAGAGAATGAAGAGAAATTATTCCCACTGCTCCCAATGCTTCTATTTTCATCTGTTCGTATCCTAACAGTTTTCGGCTACAATACACTTTTTTATTAATTTCTTCCTCAGTAAGGATGTTTGGATTTTCTTTTTGAAAAACAACCGGACCGCCGAAATCAACAGAAATATCCTTTACATCAAACACCTTTCCTTTACCGACTTTCAGTTTGAGTTTCTGTTTGTTGATTTCAACAACTTCACCGGTAAAATATGCGCAATTTTTTTGTTCTTCTTGAGTTACTTCAAGGAGTACAATTCCCTCAATGTGATCAATTTCTTTTATTAATCCTTCATATTCACTTTTGTACTGTTTTAAAGAGAAGAGTGACTTTTTTTCCGCCATTAGTTCGTCCTTATTTACTTTATCCCCA
>PFLI01000059.1 GCA_002785065.1 Candidatus Roizmanbacteria bacterium CG_4_10_14_0_8_um_filter_33_9 | reverse complement strand
AGTTGACAATTCAGCAATTGAGGAAAATTTAACCGGTCTTTCACAAATATATTGGCAAGACATTGTATGGGATACATTATCTGACAATATTATATATTCACAGACCAATAATCAATTACATGAAATTATTATTTCTACTATGCCAGTTATAATTACAAATAGTATCTTAAATGTAATCGATCAATTTGCACATGCTGGCAGCATTTATTACTTACAAGCATCCGAAGATAATAGTCAAATTATTTTAAATAGAGCCAGCAGAAATTTTAATAATCAGGAAGCTTTACTATTACTTCCCTATACATCTAATGTAAAATACATTCCTTCTAATGGTTTATTGACACTATTAGATGAAATAAATAATTTTCTATATTTAAGGATAATGAAAAAAACAATTTTATTCTTTCTTTTTATTGTCTTATTTATTGTATTAATTGTAATTTATGTTAGATCTCCAAAATTAAGTTATTCATATAATCCTTTCACAAAAGAAGGGATTGTGTGTAAATGTATAGGTACAGAAATTTCACATGCGGAATTAATGTTTAAACAAACAGGATCATCGTTAGGTTCTGACTACGATAAGATATGTTATGGTTTGGTAATTCAATGCAAAAATCATCTCTAATCCAAAAAGGACATGCTTCATACTTAAATTATATTTATTTTTACGGGTTTATATGAACAGATGAACATGTTGAACATTGTCAATCAAATCCATAAATTTTTTCACTTGTCATTTCATGTTTATAAATGACCTTGGAGCTAGAAAGTAAACAAAAAAAAAGAAATGGGAATAGAAATAAACGTGAAAATCGCTTGTTATGACTTTGTGTATTCCAAATGGGAAATCCTTGCTTCATGATTATCAAGAATTGATTGACTATTTCGACTAATATCTCGCATTTCATTACGAAGCTCATTAACTTCGCCACGAAAATCATTTAGTTCTTTCTTTATGTCATCCTTAATTGCGCCAACAAAATTAATTATTTCAACAAAACCCCTTCCCATTTTTTCATCAAGAGCTTGTAATGCATCCTTTGTAGGAAATCGTTTTAAGTCTGCTTTTGAAGCAAAGGTTTTTAAATCTTCCTTTGTGGCAAAGATTACCTTCATTTTTTCAATATCCTTATCGGTTATCATAGTTTTGTTATTAAACTAAATAATTATTCAATAATCAAATATAAAATACTATGAAACATTTGTCAGTCGCTTTTATGCTACAATGGAACAGAGTTAGATTGATAAAACAAAAGATTTTCTTTTAATCTACCTCGAAATCGAGGAAGGAGAAATGAGTAATCATCGAAAGGTATTATTCGTTTTATTTGGCTTTAATACAAGCTAGTATGTGGTTTTTGTAGCATATAATCCATTGTCTTATCAACTTTCTCACCAGATACTTGGTTGAATGAATCCAAAATGTCCTCTTTGCTTTAAAAAAGCATCTTTAAAACATATTGTGCAATCATACAGATACTATTTCTGTAACTCATGTACAACTCTTTTTTTAAACCCTATTCCTCCCTCAAAAACTATTCATGATTATTACCAAAAAGATTTTTCGTATTCTGCAGGTATTGTAAATGAAAAGTTAATACGAACCAGGTCACAAATAATTCTCAATAAACTTATGAGGCTTAACCCCCAGGGTTCAAAGCTGCTTGATATAGGCTCTGGTTATGGATTTTTTTTGGATGAAGCACAAAAAAAGGGATTGAAAATAACTGGGATTGAACCTTCTAAAGAATTAATAAAACATACTGTTACAGCTACCCCAATTATTAATGATCGATTTCCAACAAATAAACTTAGAAATAAAAAGTTTGACTTTATTACTCTCGTTCATATTATTGAACATGTAAAAAATCCTAAAGAAATAATTCGACAAGCCCTATTATTGCTTAATCCCCAAGGTATTCTCTATATTGAAACACCTAACATAGATAGTCATTTATATAGATACGAAAAAGAAAACTATACTTTTTTAACACCTCCTGATCATTTATGGATATTTTCTCAGTATTCCTTGGAAAAAATTATTCCTAAACGTTATCAAATATTGAAAATATCCACATATAGTTATCCGGAACATTTTATGGGAACACTAAAGGCATTAGTAAACAAAAATAAGACAAATAGACAAATAGACAGATTAATAATAAATAAAGATAAATTAAATAGTAAACAAAAAGTTAATCCAATAAAACTATTTAAATATATAATTTTCGATTTAGTTTTAGCGAGGCTATGCTATCGGATTCTAAACATACACCAACATGGCAGTATTTTAGAGCTTTATATCAAAAAAAAGTAGTTCCTTTGTAGCATATAATCCATTGCAGAACATTTTCTCTCTTAATAAAAATGGTATATATGGTAAAAACCATATTAAAAATCATCCTATTTATTTTTATCTTTCTTATTTCTTCGACTGTTTATGCAATTGAATTCACAATCTCTCCATCCGAAAAACTTGTATTTGAAAACTCATTTGAGAACTGGGTTGAAGATTCCGGATACCAACCAAGCGTAACATTTCTTAACAACAACTATTTTATGTTTTATACAACCTCAAATAACAATTATTCAAATCAGAAAATCGGTTATGCAACTTCAACTGATGGTATAAACTGGAAAAAAATAAAAGTATATGACTTTGGATTTTCAGAACCGGTGCATAACCCAAATTTAGCTATAGATAAAGAAACTTACATACTTACATTTGCAGTTGACACCAATCCAAGAAAAATAATGAGTGTTACTTCGTCTGACATTAATAATTTTAGTCCCTCCACACTCAAAGAAGAACTTCTTCCCAGTCAACAATCAGACACATTTTGTGTCACTGACCCATTTAGAATCAAAGAAAAAGGAACAAGCTTTCTTTGGTATGCTGGTTTAAGTGGTAACGGTTGGCATCTTAACCTTGCCTATAGGGAAAATGATTCCTGGAAAAAGTGTTCAAACAATCCACTTCTTCCTGATAAACAACTTTCCAGTCCATCAATAATATCCTATGATAATAGTCTCTATGTCTTTTATCGTTCAAACGAAGGTATTTCATATACTGAGACAACAAATTCAATTTCTTGTTCTATAACATGGTCATCATATAAAACACTTAATGAGTCAGGTCTGATGTTTTTTCCTTATACCGTGTTAATTAAAGACAAAATCTTCCTGTATTACACCAAAATAGAAAACGGAATTCGTTCATTTGAACGAGTACTTATATATACGGAAAACAGAAAAAAGTCAATTATCCTCATTCCTGGTTTATTCGCATCTTGGAACCAAGAAGCAATTCTGCATAAAAAAACCATTAGTCAAGCAGATTGGAAACTAAACTCAATAGTTATCGAATATTCTGGAATAGAAAAAACATTACAAAATCTTGGGTATGAAAAAAACAAAGATTATTATCTTTTTGCATATGACTGGAGAAAACCAATAGAACAAATCGCAGATGATTTATCAAACTTTGTTAAAGCAAAGCCAAAACCTGGATTTGAATCATGGAACATTGTTGGACATTCACTGGGGGGACTAGTTGGAAAAGTTGCCATACAAAAAAATAATGATTTTGAAGCAAAACGATTAATAACAATTGGTTCCCCTCACTTTGGAGCAGCTCAGGTTTATAAACCATTGAGTGCTGGAGAATTTGAACGTAAAAATACATATATGTGGTTAGCACAAAAAATAATTATTGCTTTATATAAAACAAAGCTTGAACCTGATAGAGAAACCCTTAAAACATATTTTCCATCACTGCAAGATCTTTTTCCTATTTATGATTTTCTGTATGATGAGAGCGATAAGCCAATCGCGTTTTCTTCTCTTTCACTAAAAAATAACACGTTAACAAAATATGCAAATAAGTCCTTATCAGACTTAACTTCATATTTTTCAATATCAGGAACAAATATCGATACGTTTTTCGGTTATACAATTACTAAACCGAATTTGATTAATACTCTGCTTGGTAATTATGTCGATGGTCAACCAAAAAAGGCATTATATAAAGAGGGAGACAGAACAGTGCTTTTTTCAAGCAGTTATGAGAATACATCCCAAAATGTTCGTCTTTCTAACGTAGATCATGGAGGACTTGTCACCACAAAAACAGGCATTAAAACTATATTAGATGTTCTGGATATCTCCTATCAGGAAGATCAAGTTGAAGAAGGCAAAAAAACAATAATTTCTCCTTCCCTTATATTTCTCATCCGTTCTCCTGCAGAAATGGAAGTAGTACATAACGGAAGTACGTATAAAGAAACCGATGGATTTATTTTTATATCAAACGCTGAAAAAGGATTGTATACATTAAAAGTCAAAGGAATAGATTTAGGGACTTATACGGTGACAATTGGACAGATAACAGATACTGATGATATCTGGGATACATTTGAAGGCAAAATTATTAATCCAATTCCCTCAAATCAAACTGATACATATTCTTTTTTGTTTAATACTTCAAAATTAACCTCTATGTTAACTCCGACACCAATTCCTTCAACTATCTCTGTTTTATCAAACGAAAAAACAAGTACTTTAAGTATATCCTGTACTAATTCAAACTTTGATGCGATTATGGAGCTTAAAATTGGAAACAAAGTACAAAAAAATGTTAAGGTAAATTTCAAATACAACAATATAAATAAATCTGTTTTATCAAATAATGAAGGTAAAGCTATTGCAGGATTTGTTCTTGATAAAGAAACAGATCTGTCTGCGATTCCTGAGGCAGGATTTGATTCAAAACAAATATTTGTTTCTCAAAAAAGTTGTAAAGAACAAGCAGTCAACAGCTCTAGTTTCTCTTCAGTTTTAAATTTGGCTTCTCCGACAACACGATCTTCTCAATCAACAGCAATCAAAACACCAAAAAATACTTCTCATATTGCTAATAATAAAGTAAGTCGATCCGCGAGTTCTTCAAATAATGGAGTTGTTCTTGGGACAAAAACAGCAAATCATAAACAAAGAAATGCATTACTTATTATTATAGTAAATTTAATTATCTTAGTAATATTTATTTTAAATAGAAAAATAATTATTTTTTGGGTAAAAAAATTCAAATACTCTAAATTTCTTTTCAAAAAACATAAAATATAAACTGATATCTTTTATACACTTACTTGATTATTCTTTCAGATAAGTAATTTTGGCGTCATGATTTTTTTTGTTGTTTATTGTAATATAGAGCAATGAAAAAAATAGCTATATACTTCCTCATTTTTTTTGCTTTTCTATCAATATCTCAGTTCTCATATGCAAAAGATATTTTTATCGTCTTAGACGATACAACTCCATCTTTCCAGCAAGTTGATAATTTTTTTAATACTGATGACATGCTTTGGGCGCCAGGAAAGGAAGAAACAAAAACTTTGATAATACATAATAATACAGATATTACCCAGTATATTCTTTTTTCTTCCATTAATAGAGAGGATTCTTTTTTGGTAAGTCAAGCGATGCACATATTAATTACTAACCAAAGTGGTAAAGTACTTTATTCAAACTCTCTGTATTCATTTATTAGTCAAGGAGAAAAACTTATTGATAGCATAGATACGAATACAACGGAAACAATTATTTTCCATGTTCAAATGTATGAATCTGCTGGAAACAAATATCAAAATTCATATTTACATTATGATCTAGGAATTGATTTATTAGACCCAATTGAATATGTTACCCCCACCCCTATTCCATGCAACGCTAAAACCCCTCCATCGATTTCACAGCTGACACTTGGCAAATTAGGTAGTAATCAAATCCTACTCGAATGGAGTAAGGTATATCAAGATGAGGAAAAAGACTCAAGTACTCAAGACCTGGTTACCGGACATTCCGTTATGTATGCAACAAACGATACATTTAATCCTTTTATACAACAATATTTGGGAAAGACTAATCAGTTTATAGCAAATAATTTAGACCTTAATACAAATCGGTATTATTTTAAAGTAAAAACTATCAATGATTGTCAAGAGGGAAAATGGTCCTCGATAATTTCCGCAGGTATTAGTCCCACATTAACACCTACTCCTACCATCACTCCTCTATTATCAAATACCATTATCACAATAGCTCCCGAATTATCCCCCACTGCAACTATAGAAAAGGTTGTTACATCTTCCTTTATTCAGATCCCATCAATTATCAAGGATGGAAATAATGATAATAAAGCAACACAATCTACTTCAACTGGCCAAGTTCAGGGAGTAAAAACAAAAATATGTATCAAAATATGGTGGCAGATTCTTTTGATACAGTTTATAGCATTGCTTTTTATTTTGTTTGGAAAACATCAGTTTAAAAAAACAAGAA
>PFLI01000161.1 GCA_002785065.1 Candidatus Roizmanbacteria bacterium CG_4_10_14_0_8_um_filter_33_9 | reverse complement strand
CGATATACTTTCAGAAGCTGATACAGCAACCAAAAAACTAGCAGTAAGGCCTATTTCTTCTGAAAATAGTTTCTTACCTACCCAAAAAGTTGTGAAAAGACTTAAACAAAATAAGATAACCCAAAACCATCCAACAACAACCGGATTACCCCGCCCTATGAGATATGCCGGTAGATTTATATATAACCATAAGGGACCATGAAAAACTCCGGGAATTCCTCCTGATCGAGGACCAATGAGAGCTGGCTTTTTTGAAATAAGAATATCTTCCATCAAAAGAAAATCCCGTGCAATATCTGTATGAAAAATAATACTTCCTCTTATCATTTGCCAAGAACTCAAAACAACAAAAAAGAAAATAAGAAGTATAAAAATATATCGAATTATTCTGTTCATAAACTGTTTTAGATTAAACTTCATGTTATAATCTTTATGTTGATATTGCAAGCGAAAGAGATTTATATGCATAACATAAAACAGTATATATCTTCAAGAAAATATGTACTAATTATTGTTTTTCTCTTCTTTCTTATACGACTCCCTTTTTTGGATTCAACTTTCCTCCTCTATGATGAACGCGATACTATTCTTACCCAATACTCATTGGCAAAAACCGGTAAAGATTTATATGGAAATCAAACGCCCTTGAGATTTAGCCGTATTTCTCCTCAAGCTCCTATTTTAGCTATGTATTATGGTGTTCCGTTTTGGTTTTTCGGTCTTCCAAAAACCGTTTCAATGTCAAGATTTATTTATTTACTTCCTGCAACAATCCTTCCTCTTCTTATATTTGAGCTTATTTTTGCTATTACAAAACAAAAAAAGTTGAGTCTTCTTACCAGTGTAGTTTTCTCATTTACCCCATGGATTTATCATATTAGCCGTTTGGCATTGGAGATAAATATCGCTTTTCCTTTATTTCTTTTAGCATTAATACTACAAGTGGGAAAAAAAAATATATTTTCTTATTTTTTTTATATCTTAACTTATTTTACTTATCAAGGCATTAGACCTCTTATACCAATAATATTTCTCTATATTGAGCTTTTTTTACCTTTACCAATTAATAAAAGAGGTTCAAAAAATATAATTTCTCATATAATAATATTTTTATTACTGTTTATTTCAATTTTTTTAATAGGCTCGCGTTTCGAAAACAATCTTCAAACAAGGGGATCTTCTGAAATTATTTTCTTTGCAGGAGATCGTCTTAAAAAAGAAGTTGATTTTTCACGCTCTTTAACTCCTGTCAACCCACTTATTTCCAGCATATTTTATAACAAAATAATATTAACAATAAATTATCTCGTCGGAAATTTTTTCGAGGGGCTAAAATGAACTACCTCGAAGCAAGCTTCGAGGTATCAGTTGACGTCGAATAGTTC
>PFLI01000027.1 GCA_002785065.1 Candidatus Roizmanbacteria bacterium CG_4_10_14_0_8_um_filter_33_9 | reverse complement strand
ATCAGAGCAGTAGGCGATGCAAACAAACGGTTTAAAGAGGATTCATTAAGATTGATGAGAGCTGTCCGACTTGCCTCACAACTGGGTTTTTTGATCGAAGAAAAAACCCGTTTGGCTATTTCTGATAATTCAAGCTTAATTAAAAATGTTTCTTGGGAAAGAATACGTGACGAATTATTAAAAATCATTGCCAGTGATCATCCTGATGATGGAATTCTTTTTCTACATAATACCGGGTTGTTACAACATATTTTGCCAGAATTAGAAATATGTTTTACAGTTCCGCAAAAAAGCCCAAAACGTCACCATATTTATGACGTAGGTATGCATTCTGTCATGGCGCTTAAGCACTGTCCTTCACAAGATCCGATAACACGATTTGCAACCCTTCTTCATGATATTGGGAAAGTTAAAACGTATTGGAAAGATTCAAAAACTGAAATAATTACATTTCATAATCATGAAGTTGTTTCAACAATTCTCGTAACCAATATTGCAGATCGGTTAAAATTATCAAATAAAGAAAAGGAGAAACTGATTCAACTGGTAAAATATCACCAGTTTACTGTTTCAGAAATTCAAACAGATAAAGCAGTCCGCCGTTTTATTCGGGAAGTTGGAAAAGAATATATCCAAGACATGCTTGATCTTCGAACTGGCGATCGTATTGGATCGGGCGCAACCCCAACTTCTTGGAGATTAGAACTATTTAAAAAACGGATCATTGAAGTCCAAAAACAACCATTTGCTATTGCTGATTTAAAAGTTGACGGTAATGATGTAATGAAAGTATTAAATATTAAACCGGGAAGACAAATTGGAGATATACTTAAAAATCTTTTTGAACAAGTTGTTGAAGGAAAACTAAAAAATGAAAGAAGTATATTGTTAAAGGAAATTAAGAAAGTATAAATTTATTCTTTTATCTTCTTTTGATATTGTTCAATATCTGCATAATTATTTATTTTAACTGCATGTTTCATAACAATCGCTTTCCATTTTTTTGCTTCTGTAATATCTTTTTTTCGACTGCTTAATTTTACTTCATCATCATGAACTACACATAAATACTCCTCATCCCATAACCCAAAATCATACTCTTTCATTTTACTCTTAACATCTTTGTATTGACAAATATATACTTGAATTCCCGCGTTTAGATCTTTTTTTATCTGGTCAAGTACAACTTGCTTTTTTAAATCGTTTTCTTTATAAATTAACATCACACGTATCATGTTATTAATCCGCTTTGCTGCATTACGATTTTCCTCCATATATTTTGATTGTGTATTCCATAGCTTGATTTTTGTAAACAAGGTGCAAAATCCCGAATGTTTAAGATTTCTAAATTTAAAAACTCCTTCTTGTTCGACTTCTTTTGGTTTTAAGTAAATGACCTCTTCAGTGTTGCGATTTATATAATCAATCGCAAAGATTTCTTTTCTATGATCAGTAAATTTTTGATACCATGAAAGATCTAGACGGGTTTTGCATAATTCATACACTAAAGGAAATTCGATAAGATCAACTTCTGAATTCATGTGACCTGCTTTTCTTACTAATATGGTTGAGCTTTGTAGTTTCTCTCCAAACAATATCGATCCTTCTTTAGGAACATAGGGATCATTGTCTGAATAAAGAACATAAGAAATAGGCATACGCTCCCTTAACAATTTAAAATTAAAATTTTGAAAATAAAAACTTTTATTTACATAATCAATTTGCCAATTCTTTTCACTAAATGGAACATCAAAAAAAGGAGATATAAAAATTGCGCTATCCAATTTTATATCAAATTGTGACAATGCATGAAGAAAAAATAACGGACCTAAAGAATGAGCGACAACGCATATTTTGTCATCTGGTTTTATGCGTGGAAGTATTTTTTGTTCAAAGAAATTGAGCCAGTTTGATAAAGTTTGTATGTTCTTACTGTATTTATCTCTTTGCTCTGTCAATTCACTCCAGTTATCTATCGGGAATTGAAGAGAAACTACATCTTGTTTTAAAAGAATCAATTTTTCTTTTAATTCTGGAAACCAACCACCTTCGGGAGAACCAAAAGAACCATGTAAAATAATGAATTTCATACCTCTATTATACCAAATTAACCTTTTCATCCATTATCGTCGTTCTATCTCCATGCCCCGGATATACTATTGTTTCTTCAGGAAGCAATTCGATTAATCGATAAATCGAAGTATTTAAGTCCTGAGAATTTGAATATGAAAGATCGGTCCTTCCTACAGCGTTTTTGAATACTGTGTCGCCTGTAAATACCGCTTGTTCTAAATCAAAGTAAAAACAACACCCTCCTGGGGTATGGCCAGGTGTTTCTATTACGTGTAACGTGAAACGTTTAACGTGTAACGTTTTTCCAGAAAAATATTTTATGTTTTTTGGTGGAATAACAACCGGCTCATAACCTAAAAAATGTTTTGCGGTTTGTCCCAAACGTTTGATAAGAAACTCATCTTTTTTATGAATATAAAAAGGAACATTGATGCTTGATTGAATTTCCCCAACCGACATTACATGATCAAAATGTCCATGAGTTGCGAGAATTCCTTCGAGTGTTAGATTTCTCCTTTGTATTTCTTCGAGTATAAAACTCGCATCATCAGCTGGATCAATCAATAAGCATTCGTTTTCCTGAATAAGGAGATAGCAGTTTGTTTGAAGTTCTCCGAGAGAATAAGAAATTATCTGCATGTTTATTATGATTATCAACTGTCAGTTATTATTTATTTTTCCTTTTTTCAAGCCAGATGAGAATTGGAGTTGCAATAAACGGAGAAGAATAGGTGCCTGTAATCGTACCAATGAGCAATGCAGCAACAAAAAAACGAATGGTAGACCCACCCAATAACGTTAATGCGAGCAACATAAATACAATTGTCATTGAATTATTAACTGATCTTACCATTGTCTCTGTAACTGCTTTATCTGCGAGATATTCAATATTTCCTTTTCCTTCTGATTTAATATATTCTCTGATTTTGTCAAAAATAACGATAGTATCATGAACCGAAAATGACATAGTCGTTAGTACAGCTGTCACAAACATAGTATCAACTTCTGCACCAAAAAAATAAGATAATAAAGAATATGTTCCAATGACAACAAAAAAATCATGAATCATCGCGAGAATTGCAGCAAAAGCAAAATTTAAACCTTTAAAAGCGAAACTCATATAAAGAAGAATTCCAAGCGTTGCTAAAATTGAGGCAATAAGTGTTTTTTGTAATGTTTCTTTCCCGAGGACTGGTCCAACTGTATCAAATCGAAGTGATTTAATTGATAAAGATAGTTTTTTTTCTAAATTGTTCCGTAATTGTAATTCCTGTTTTTCATCTATTGGTTTAGTACGAGCTTCCAGAACCTTTTGTGATATTTTTAAATTAACAACATCTATTTTGTTTTCTTTAAAAACGTTTTTAACCTGGTCCAATCCAGGATTTTTACTTAAAGAATAGGTAATATCTGTCCCTCCTGTAAAATCTATAGAGTATTTAAATCCGTATCTCAATATCGAAATTAAACCGCTTACAATAACTACAAAGGAAATGAGAGCATAAAGCCATATCCATTTAGAAAATCGAATCATATTATTTTTGTATATCTGACTGTTTATAAAAAATGTCTATTAACCGTCTGGTAATAACAATACCGGTAAACAAACTTGTCGCAACACCAATTGCAAGTGTCAAAGCAAAACCCCGCACCATTCCAAATTGAGGAAGAAAATCCCAATTCATCGGATTAAAAAGAATAAAAGCAACTGTTAACGTAGTGATGTTAGCATCTTTAATAGCGTCAATTGCACGACCAAAACCAAGTCTCACTGCAATATGAAACTCTTTCCCTTTCCGCAACTCTTCCTTTATACGTTCAAAAATAAGAATATTGGAGTCAACAGCCATACCAATTGAGAGAATAAAACCGGCAACTCCTGGTAATGTTAAAACTACAGGGATGGTGCGAAAAAGAGCAAAAGAAATTAATCCATATATGGCAAGCCCCATTGAAGCAATAATTCCCAATCGTCCATAATAAATTATCATAAATAAAAATACCATACATAATCCTATCCCACCTGCAAAAACACTCTTTCGCACCTCTAAATCACCAAGAGTTGGTCCGATATTTCGTTGTTCAATAAGGCTGATTGGCAAAGGAAGCGCGCCTGAATTTATCGAAATTGATAATTGCTTCGCTTCTTCAACTGTAAAATTTCCAGTTATTACTGCGTTCCCTTCAGATATTTTTTGTTGGACAGTAGGTGCGGAAATAGGAAAATAATCAAGAAATATACCAACAGGCTTTCCAATATTTCGTTCTGTAATGGTTGAAAATAATTCCGATCCTTTTTTACTGAATTGAAGAGAAACTTCCGGTTTCCCGGTTTGTGGATCAAAAACAACAGAAGATTTTTTAACATCCTGACCACCTAGTCCAGAAAATTTAGTTAATCGTGATAAAAGAGGAGTCATTGTTGCAATTTTTGCCTCCATTGAAGCCTCTTCCATAAAACGAAGCTGGGCAGTCTGACCAATTAATGCAACAGCTTGAGAAACATCTTCCATACCTGGTAAATCCACGGTAATTCTATAAACATTTCCTGTTTTCACTGTTTGAACAACGGGCTCAGACACACCAAAAAAATTTACACGTTTCTCAATTACATCACGCGCTGAAATCACTGCATCATTTACATCTTCTTTTTTTATTTTGGATGTATCTGTCTGAAATACAAGGTGACTCCCTCCTTTTAAATCAAGTCCAAGCTTTGTACGAAATTCTTTCTTTACTTGTAACCCAAATAGGTTGTAATTGATTGATAACGGATTAATGATAAAGTTAATTTGGTATTTCTGAATTTTGAAATGTAAAGGCACATTTTCAGGAAGACACATCCACACAAGGACTATTAAAACAAAAATAGGAAATATATAATTTTTTTTCATTTTATCAATTCTTCTTCAAGTCCAATTAACAATATCTTAGGATGTTTTAAGAAGCGCCAAATAAAAGGATCGTTATTTTTCTTTCTGAATAAAAATTCTTCTTCTGTCATTACTGTATAATTAATTTCCCGACCAAATTCCTTTTCAGATTCATCAATAATTGAAGCGACTTCTGGTAATACCAAAGTACCTACAAACAAGAGATATATTTCATCATCTTTAATCGGGATTTTTTTAGCAAATTTAGTTGAGATGGCGCAGTATTTAATTTTTCCAATTTTGAGGCAATTTTTGTGAATTCGAGTTGCCAGTGGATTCATTTTAGTAAAAATCCGAAGAAATTCGTCATAATAGAGATATGATTTATTGAGAGTATAGAATACCTTGTTTAATCTTCTTTCTTTATGGAGTACTTTTGCCTCTTCTAGAATATCTAATTCTCTTTTTACCGCATTAACTTCTTCTCCTATTTCCCGTACAATTTTACGGAGATAATAGAATTCAGCAGGATAGGAAAAAAAAAGCGAAAGAATTTTTCTTCTTGTTTTTGATGTAACAATATGTTCAAGCATGTTAATACTGCACTTTATTTCCTATTGGTAATATTTCAAAAAATACTTTTCCTCGAACTATAGGGATTATTTTATCATTTTCATCCAGTAATGATATTCGAGTTTCTTCGTCTTCTTTTGACCATGTTGCTTTTATTGTTTTTCCGTTCTGAAATACCAAAGCGTCTCCTGTTCCTGTCAAACCATAAAGTATGTGTCCACCATCATATCCGTCATTTGCAGGCGTCTCAGAAGCAAAAAGAACAATGACATTCTTTGCTTGAATTTGTTTACCTGTGTTTTTATCAAAATGGGCAACTCCTCCGTTTTTTCTATTATAATAATTGGTTTGTTTATCATATACCCAATCCACAGCCATTTCACTTGAAAAAGAACTCCAAAAACTCAGACTAACTTTTGTTGTAGATCCTCTTTCAGCAAGCTTTGCGTCTTCTTGAAATTTCCATTTCGTAAATGTTTTATCCCATGAAATTCCTTCCTCATCTACATTTGTTAAAAGTCTTTTTTCTTTTGCGTATTTCCAAAGTTTTTCGGTTGAAGTATATACGGTGTGTTCTGTTGCTACATTTGGCAATCGATCATAGTCTCTCCAATAATATGGAAATGGTACGCTAAACTGATTCATGTCATTATACGAACCCCAGCCAAGCTTATTAATTAATCCAAGAGCGTCAGCTTTTGCTCCGTTAGCACATCCTGATCCGGTTTCGGCATCACAGTTGGCTCCTCCTACATGACCATAAAGCGGATAATCACCATATTCACGAAGCATTTTCATAAAATGAACTCGCGCGGATCGAACAGGTCCAACAAATGCTGCATCTTGACAATAAAATATTGCCAAAAAACGGGTAATTCCTCCCTCCGCAACAGCTTCATATATAACGTCAGCTGAAGATAAACCTGATTGAGGTCTTGCATCTTTTGAATTCTCTATCATAATACCCAATGGTCTTCTGATAACCCATTTATCTTTTTGTTTCACTGTCATCATTTGTCCATTTATTGGACACTCCTCTGTTTTTGGAACATTTGCTTCAATTTCCTCTTGGGTAATACCTTTTTTTTCTTCTGTTTTAATTATTTTTTTTTGCTGAGTTGAAAAAAATGAATACGAACCGTATGAAGAAGAAACAAAAACTAAAAAAACAACAAA
>PFLI01000123.1 GCA_002785065.1 Candidatus Roizmanbacteria bacterium CG_4_10_14_0_8_um_filter_33_9 | reverse complement strand
AATTCTAACTTTGAAACAACCATAAATTTTATCAAACAATACCTATGATAAAGAAAAAAAGGTTAATGATTGTTTTTCACGATATGAAATTGGGTGGTATCCAAAAAAAAACCATTGACATTGTCAGTTTCATCCAAAAAAATCATCCCAATGTTAAAATTACCCTTTGTCTTAGGAATAAAACCGGTATCTTTCTCAAACAACTACCGCAAAATACCATTGTCATCAGTCCCAAATTTCATACTCCAAAACTCGACATGATTTGGTTTATATTTTGGATATCAATCCAACTTATAAAATACAACCCTACTCAAATTCTGGCCTTTCTTGACCTTGGTGCCATTCCCAGTCTTATTGCTACCAAATGCATTTTTTGGCATCATACCCCGGTGATTATTGGCGAAGACATACTGACATCAAAATACGTTTACACTGAAACCTTCCCTAAAATTCGTCTATGGCTTATCAAAACCCTTTACCCAAACGCCCATCGTGTTCTGGTTCAAACTCAAATTCAAAAGAATGATTTGGATAATATTCTGAATACCGGTAGCTCTTCCCTGGTTCAAGTCTCCCCCAACTGGCTCCCCTTAGATTACCAATCCCTTCCCTCTATCCCCAAAAAAGATATCGACATTCTCTTCGTTGGCCGTTTTGATCCCCAAAAAAATCTCTTCTTCTTTCTGGACATTATCTCTGATCTTAAAAAAATCATTCCCAAACTTCTAGTATCCATGGTTGGCAACGGTTCCGACATCTCTAATCTTAAATCTTATGCTCGGAAAAACCATCTTCATATTCAATTTGTACCCCAAACTTTAAATATAAAAAGTTATTACCTCCGTTCCAAAATCTATCTTCTCACTTCCGACTACGAGGGTTTCCCTCTCACCATCCTTGAAGCGGTTGCTTGCTTTTGTCTCCCTGTTCTTCGGGATCTTCCGGAAATACTCACTTTTTTAGGACCAAAATCTCCATTAATTTTTCACACCCGAAAACAAGCAGTTACCACTCTCATCCACCGTCTTACTCCTGTTGATTCCAATCTCACACTACTAAAGCCCATCCAAAACAGAATCTTTGCCACCCAAAACCAATATCTTACTAATTATGTTTCTCAAATATTAATCTCACCCCGCTAATTTGTATCCAGTAAACTTCCACATCTCGCCGGCAATTGCCCTAACCACATCACAACCACTATTGCATCTCCGACATTCATTTTTCCACATCATTTTTCTATGTATAATATTTTTCGGATCAAAATAGATTTCTCCCACACTTCTTTTTTCCTTTATAATATTTCCTATCCTTTCGGTCGATAGACAATAATACACATCCCCCAACGAATCTACCACCACTTCATCCAGTAAAAATGGACAAGGTGTTTGCCTTCTTCTCCCCTGATAAAACTTAAGCATATCCGCCCAATAATACCCGGCTATC
>PFLI01000028.1:1451-2017 GCA_002785065.1 Candidatus Roizmanbacteria bacterium CG_4_10_14_0_8_um_filter_33_9 | reverse complement strand
TTTTTAGCCGTATATTTTGGCAATTAAGTCCAAATTTCTTATATAATTACAATTCATAGTGCTCGCTGCAGCGAGCACTAAAGTCGCGCGCGCTGAAAATAATTGCCATGATTTATCAACTATGGCAAAAAAAGTCGGCTCGAACTATTCTTTATTTAATCGGCGGCTTTTTTGCGTGTACAAACAGGGTTTTGCAGCGCTCGCCGCGGGGGCGGGTGCGACGAGCGCCATTCTCGACTCGCCGGAAAATCCAAATCTGTGGACAGTAACGAATTCGACGGGATCATTTAAGAACGGATTTTCAGGCATGATTTAGTTAGAAGCTACAGCTGATAACTTTATAAAAATCTTGCAAAAAACTATCGCGTGAGCTATTAACAGCTGCAAAATTAGCCAAACCGGCCTTCCAAAGTTTGCTATGGGCATACCAAACAACGGCAATGTTCCCATCAGGGGCTTGTTTATAACTCTGACTGGTTTTTGCGTATATGGTAAGGGCAGAGTTACCATTAATATCAATTTCCTCCACAGTTACCAAGGTACTCACTTCAGGGTACTCATTTTTC
>PFLI01000028.1:0-1438 GCA_002785065.1 Candidatus Roizmanbacteria bacterium CG_4_10_14_0_8_um_filter_33_9 | reverse complement strand
TACGGTTAAAGACTAGGTCAGCAAGGCCAGCGTATTCCCACTTTGGAGGCAGGCAGAGAGACAATCCGTTTGTTAGAATTATTTCTTTCCAATCTGAAGGAACAACGTATTGGGTTATAATCGTCGGTTTTGAAGTTGGTGGTGTTTGGGTTAAGAAATTAAAGGTCGAGAGGATTTTGTCAATATCAGCTGAAGCAGTAGTAATAAGGTAAGCATATTTATCTGTGTTTGTTATTGCGGTAACTACTTGGGCGTAGTCAGTGGTAATAAATACTTTATAGCGAAGTATGTTCCACTGAATATTATTGTAAGTTACTTTGGATACAGAATCGATTGTATCAGTGGTATGGCCAACAAGTTCTTCACGAATATAATCAAGAGACACTGGTTTTTTTATTCTAACCTCAAAACCGTTTGGAAATTTTAATGGATTTGTTCCGAAATTAATCTTGAGTATTTCAGTAAACTGGCCATCGTTGGTCGTTGAGTTTGGTAATTCATATCCAGATTGCTCTTTGGGTTCAGAAACAGGATCATATTTGACCGAAAAGTTATTCTTTGAATTGGTGTAAGTATTCCAGTTATCAGTTGTGTTGGAGAATACGGTTGATGGGTCATTAATTGTAAGGGTGTTTAAGATTTGGTTAATGATAAGTCGATTTCCATTTGTAACCGCGTTGATAACTAATGTATAAGTTGAAGAGTTCAGAAAGTAACAAATCACGTTGGGTGTTGTGGTGTTGCTTTGCGGGTTAACGAGATTACCAACTACCCTCAATGAAGGAAGGTTGTTTAAGTTTGAATTCTCGACTGTTTGTGGGGTGAAATCCCAACGGGTATCGCATAAACCGCCAAGAGCATACAGGTATCCATTGTTGAATTCTTTGGGTGATAAATCGTTTTTGTAAATTGGAAAGATGTCGATTGAGATACTGTCTTTTTGCTTTGGACTAGATAGTGTGATGTTGCCGTATGAAGGCTGTACAGTACCGGATATAGTTTCTCCTTTCATAGTTTGGTTCATTGAAGCATTTGGTCCTTCGAATGTGATATTCCAGTCGGGCGGGTATTTGAGGGAAAACGAGCGATCAGAATAGGTATAGGTTTTCCAGTTGATGGTTGGATTGGAAGTAGTTATTGGGGTTACCTTAGCGATTTTAGGCGCGGGGACAGGGGTTTGGTTTTGGGCGCGGTAAAGATAAGCTAATCCGGAGATAATTATTAGAATTAAGAATGCGGCAAGGCAGTAAAGTACAGTATTGCATTTACAGTTAGGTAAGGAACAACTAAAAGGATTATGGAGGGAGGGTTGGGGAATTGGTTGGGGATTTATTTCTGATTGTTCCATATATTTTGGGTCTAGATAACTTTACATAAACAAAAGTGGTAGAATAGGTTATCTAGACAATGAAAAACAGATATTTAAAACGGGCACACA
>PFLI01000195.1:4544-6817 GCA_002785065.1 Candidatus Roizmanbacteria bacterium CG_4_10_14_0_8_um_filter_33_9 | reverse complement strand
AATAACATCGCTTATTTTTTCAACGAGTTTTAAATACTTTTTATTTCACCCCTACTTATATATAATATTTAAACTCAAAATTCTTTTTCTCAAATATAAAAGAGAGGCTGAAACAAATACAAGAGACAATACAAAGATTGATATTTTTATTCCTTGCGGACTAAAAGATATACCTACACTTTCGCTCACAATTCAATCGATTCAAAAACATGTCATGCATACCATTAATATGGTATATATTGTCAGCCCGGATAATGAGAAAGTTCGCCAAATTGCAAAGCAAAATAATGCAGTATGGATTGATGAAAAAAGTATTGCTCCGATAGATATCACATCAATAACGTACACAACATATAATCATGTTGATAGATCATCATGGCTCTATCAACAACTTATCAAACTCTCTTGTACACGTCTATCAAAAAATCGATTTATACTCGTACAAGATGCTGATACTATTTTAATTAGAAATCAAAAATATATAGAAAATGAACACATTGTTATAAACTGTAGCAGCAATCTTCCTCATATCCCTTATTTTAATACGTATTACAAACTGCTTCGTAAACAAATATTGCCAATATATAACACAACATCTCATAGTGCATGTATTGATAGAAAAGTTCTTGAAGAATTAAAGAATAAATTAGAAAAATATCATTCTTTACCTTGGTACCGAGTAATAATTAATTATATAAACAAAAATGAGTTTTCATACATATCTGATTATGAACTTTATGGTCAATATCTTATTCATAATAAAGATAATAAAATAATACTAAAACACTGGAAAAATAATGCGCTCCCAAGATCACTTATATCCAATTTGGATTTTCTTGAAAAACAATATGACAATTATTTCAAATCGATTTCATTTCATAGTTATTTAACATGAAAAAAGTATTTATTGTTGGTCACAATCTGGGTCGTCTTGCGAATCAACTCTGGCAATATATATCTGTCTATGCGTTTTGTTTAGAACATCATTATCAATGTGTTAATGTATCCTTTTTCGAGTATGAATCTTATTTTGATAAACTACCAAAATCACATATTGCACGATTATTAGGAAAAATAAATAAAATCTTTTTATTACTTTCAAAAAAATACGGAAGATATGTTGGGTATATGGTATTGTTTTTATACTCTAAATTAGAGTATATTTATTATCAAAAAAAAGCTTTTTGTTTTTCTGATTGGTTATATAGAAATCCAACTGGTATTAATAAATACCGGAATGCAATTATAAAAGCATTCCAGCCGTCTGATTTAATATGGAATAAGATAAATTCAGAAATTGCAACTATTTATAATACATATTCAAATATTATAGGTGTTCATATTCGAAAAGGAGATTATCAAAGTCCAGCGTGGAAAAAACTATATTTTAAAGATAATGAAGTTTATATTATTTTGAAAAAGTATCTAGACGAGTTTAATTTAAACAAAAAAAATACATGTTTTCTTATTTGTTCTGATGGAACCATTGATACATCTCAATTTATTGACCTATCAGTTATTGTTTCAAAAGGAAGTCCAATTGAAGATCTATTTAAACTTTCACTTACCGATATAATAATCGGTTCAGATAGCACATTCGGAGCATTTGCTTCTTATTATGGCAACATTCCCTATATTGTGTTCAATAAAAAAATGGATTGGAATTATTATAAAGATAAAAAAACGTATTTCGAAAATAAATATAATACCACCGTACACTATAGATCCGCAAAATAACCTCTATACTCCCTGGGAATTTTACCTCCAAATAATTGAATAAGTACCCATTCAACCCATTCCTGTGGAAATATTCGTCTGTTTAAAAGAGCGAGTTTATCAAAAAGTCCAATTTGTAATGAAAGTATTTCGGAAATCGATACACGCTTCATCCATTTTCCTGAAAGGTTGTTTGCGTCTTTAAATATCCGACGAAGAACAAATGGTTCTGGAAAATTATAAATCTGTCTTCTGTTTTTACTGAGTATGTTTTTTATAAAATAAAAATCCGCTCCAACTTTTTGAGTCAAATCATACCGGTAGCCATCATTTCGAAAAAGAAGGGAAGTGTGCCATGCAACATCTGCTTTTTCCGGCTGAAGACGGTAAAAAAAAGTATTGTATTTCTCATACCAGTTAATCATTGCACTCCCGCAGCCAACATACTCTCTATGTTTCTCAAGAAATGCTACCTGTTTTGTTAATTTGTCTTTATGCCAAATATCATCATGATCGTTTATGGCAATATATTTACTTTCCGCTTTATCAAGTAAAAA
>PFLI01000195.1:0-4514 GCA_002785065.1 Candidatus Roizmanbacteria bacterium CG_4_10_14_0_8_um_filter_33_9 | reverse complement strand
TTCCAAATAAAACGTTTTAATAAGATGACTATGTGTCATCCCGAATTTATTTCGGGATCTTTTTTTGCACTCTGATTCAGATCCTGAATCAAGTTCAGGATGACAGAATGAGTTAATTAAGCTTCTAGTATTATCGCTTGAATTATTATCCAATATCAACAACTCAAAATTCTGATATGTTTGGGCAAGAACTGACTGAATGGTTTCAACTATAAACTTTTCAGCGTTAAATGTGCAAATTAATACCGAAATAAATGAATTATTGTATTTCTGTTGTGCCATTGTTACAATTATACAATTATTCCATGTTCAAAAAAATTCCAAATAGCATCAAAATATTCCTTACATTATTTTTTGTTTTCTTCATTACGGCTTCGGGAAATACTGACAGTATAGATGGAACTACCCATATGTATCTTGCAAAAAAAATGTACTTAAATAAATCAATATCATTTTCTAAAAAGGAACTATTTCGAGAGTTAGCTGTGCAAATAAATACAACAAACAAACAGTATTATTCTATATATAACTTTGGTTATGCTATTTTACTTATTCCAGGAGTTGCTTTGTCCGAAAATATACATCACTTATTGAATGTTCATTCAACCAACTGGCCTTTTAAACCTGACATAATTTTCATATTATACGGAAATATATTAAATGGATTTATTATTTCACTTATTGGATTGTTTATTTACTCCATCATAAAAAGCTATGATAAGTCTTTAATAAAAAATAATAGATTGATACTTCTAATAATTGCTTCTGTTCTTTCAACGAATTTATTTGTCCAAGGACATCATCAATTTGCCCATCCGAGTTTTATCCTTTTTTTTCTTTTATCTTTTATATTTTTACATAAATATATTCTTAATGAAAAAAAAATAAATCTATTATTTTTTTCATGTTTTTATGCTCTCACTGCATCAGTTTATAATGCTACATTTGTATTGCTTATTCCTACTTTCATAATATATTATTGCCTGTCCGTAAGTGTAAAAAAATGGAATATATTTTACTTATTTACTTTTGCACCTGCAATATTGGTCCAATTAATGTGGAATTTTATGAGATATGGAAATATATTTCATACAGGGTATACTGAACTCAAACTTCAACTTTATGAAACAAATTTTCTCAATATTATTCATCATTTTATTGCATTAACTATTGGGACAGATAAGGGTTTATTCATTCAAAATCCATTACTTATAATTCCTTTTATTATTTTATTACTCAAAATGATTAAAAAGGTAAAAATAACACCTTTTGATGCTTTTTTTATTGTTTTAACTTGTAGTTATTTTATAAACTATTCTTCTGCAACAATATGGCATGGAGAGTCTACTTATGGACCTAGATATTTGAGCCCCTTAATACCAGTGGCAATTATTTATCTTTTTCTTCAAAAAAATGTATTTAATAAATATGGAAAACTGATTCTTGTACTTACTGTTGCTGGTTTATTTGTCCAGTTACCTGGTTTGCTGATTCCTCATTTCAGTATTCCTTATCTTGCTCCTTATTACTGCAAAGATACGATTCATAGATATTTTGATATACGTTGTTCTCCAATTAAAGTAGGCTTGTCCCATTTGATAAAACGTAGAATAAAAGAAACAGTCGTCACTACAAGTAACATTGGTAAAATTAATAACATTAGTTTAAACTATCCGGATACTGCAAAACCTTTTCGAACCATTTATCCGGATCCGCTATTTGATAGATTTTCTAAATATAAAACAAAGGAATATCCGATCAATCAAAAAATGATGGACGACATCTACAGTTTTACCCTAGATATTTGGTGGATAAAGGGAGTTCTCTATAAAAATGTGTTTAATTTATGATTTCATAAATTATTGAGTTTAAGTCTCTAAATAGTTCTTTTAAATCCGTTGTATGAATTACAGACTGTGGGTTTAGTTTTTCCTCCTTACTTAATGCATCTAAATTTATCTTCACAAAACCAAATTTATTTTCTTTTAAAATCTTCAGATTTGTATTGGTTATTCCGTTAGTATCAAAATCCTCCTGCCACTTTTTAAATAACGGGGGTTCAAAACTGGAGAAACCTGAAAGTGTTGGACAGTTGTGCAATGTTGAAGACATAAGAGAATTTGTTTTTAAAGATAAATATTTACCAATATCTGTTGCTTTATCTCTGTATTCAAAAGGATATTCTAATATTGGTTTTGGATTTTGTTTACATAGCTTTTGTAAAAAAAGATATGAATCAGATTTCCAATTTTTTGAAGACACTGATAAAGGTAAAGAATAAAACTCTAAAAATAAGAGCACTAACAATGCTCCAATAATAATTGATGAAAACTTTTTAAATCGGAGCATGAGAGAATCGATTCCAATAATCATTATTATTGATGTAGCAAATACGACCAAAAAATACCACCGTGCAACTGCGCGCATAATAGCAATAGGGGGGAATAATTTCATTACCAACCAATAGGGAAGGGGAGTGACAAGATATGTTCCATTCCAATTCATTCGCGGCCCCAATGAGAATATAAAACCAAAGATAGCCAACAATCCTATCCAAATGAATAATAATCTGCCACTAAGAATACTTTGTTTGTTTAGCATACTACTCATGTTGTCATGCTGAAATTTTTTCAGCATCTTTCTCTTCTTTAGATCCTGAAATAAATTCAGGATGACAAAGATAATAATTCCAAGTGGAACTAACCCAACGAAGGAAGCATGTTCTCCAAGATAATGTTTGTTTAAATTTGTCCAAAAAGACAATTTTTGGTAGAGAAATGTCGAACGAGGAGGAAGAGGAAATAAATAGTCGGTAATATGCGCTGAATAGGTGACAAATTCACTCTGCGGCCGCTGCGGATGATAGGTCTGATTCAGTAATAAATAACCATATATCGAAGGTGATGAAATGATAAGAAAAGAAACGAAAATGATCGAGAATTCCTTTAAGAGATGCACTATGTCATTCCCGCGTTTACCCTGTAAGGGGAGGCAGGAATCCATGCTATGATTTCTTTTATGTTTATAATCCCTAGAACAAAAAAGTAAAATCAATTGGCTTACATAGTACAATCCTACCATCGTCAATCCCAGAATTCCTAAATATGTTCCGGTCAAAAATTGCACCCCTAGAAAAACTCCACTTAAAATCATTGATTTCTTTTTTTTACAAGGATCAAGTAAAAAATAAAGACTTAAGAATAATGGCCATAAAAATACCATTTGTAAATGCCCGAATTGCAGAAAAAAATAGGGGCCGAATGATGTATAGAAAGCCGTTATAATCCGCGCCCAATGATTTTTACTAAATCTTCCGGTAAGCAGATAAAAAGTCAAAAATACCGTAATATGATTTAAAATCCATAACACATTAAACTGAAAAATTGGGTTTGAAGAAAAAAATGAAATAAAAAGTGCAATAAGAGAAGGAATATACAGATGATCGGTAAATGAAAGAGATTGGGCAAACGGATACATCGCGTTTGTTTCATACAGTTTGTCAAATTGCAGATTTTTAAAGTGATTTATATTTGTCTGTATGCTCCAGATAATAAAAGACCCATCATACCAATCATGACTTTGTGTTCCAATATGAAGGATCGTCTCCTTCCAAAAAAACAGGATTATTACTATTCCGACAATAAGAGATATTTTTTTAAACATACAAAAAATTTTGATCTCATTACACTACTTTCAATCTTTAACTTTAACTTTTAATCTTTGATTTTTTACTTTTAACTTCACTTAAACCGATATTTTATTGCGACTATTACACTTTCAATAAAATCCATTATATTAATTTTTTTACCATCCTGTATCGAACGCGGTTGATAATGAATTGGTACTTCAATAAATTGAATTTTTTCTTTTGCTAAAGTCGCAGTAAGTGCAACTTCATACGAAAACCTATTTTCGTCTGGTTTAAGAAGAAATTGTTTAAGTTTTTTTGAAAAGAGTTTATAACCTGTTGCCTGATCAGTTAGTTTTATTCCAAATAACATATTTATTATCCAAGTTAAAATAATCCCACCCAAAAAAAAAGAAAATGAGGAATATGGCGTCCCGTATTTTCGACGTGCTTTATTTCGGCTTCCATATACTATTTGCGCTTTATCTTTTATAAAAGGGTTTAAAAGTTGTGGATAATCATCTGTAGAATATTCCAAATCTCCATCCTGGACCATTAATATGTCTCCTGTTGCCTTCTTAAACCCCGCCTTTAATGCCGCCCCTTTACCCTGGTTTTTTTTATGTGTAATTAAAGCTAGTTTTGAATTTTGATTTGCCCGCTTCGCCTCGAGGCGAGTAGATTTGAAATTTGAGATTTGAGATTTGATATTTTTCACAGTATTATCAGTACTTCCATCATCCACCACAATGATTTCTTTTTTCAAACCCAGCGTATCTGATGCAATTACCTGATTTATTGTTTGTACAATACGCTCTTGCTCATTATAAACGGGAATGATAATAGATACAGCATGCATATTCTATTGTATACCACTTTGCTTTGA
>PFLI01000011.1:3184-6892 GCA_002785065.1 Candidatus Roizmanbacteria bacterium CG_4_10_14_0_8_um_filter_33_9 | reverse complement strand
CATTTTTAAAACAAAAAAAGAAAAAACGTTATCGTATCTCGGTCTTGCAATATTGCCCTATGTCTGTAGCTATATATTATTAAGAGGTCCTCATACATTATCTGTTTTTCTATTTTCAGAAAATTATCGATTATTTGATTTAGGTTTTTCAATAGGAAGTCAAAAAGTGAGCATATATCTTCTTTTTTATTTTTTGACATCATGGTTTTTATTTGAAAAAAGAAATATAAACCTTTTTGAATTAAGGAAAACCAATGTTTATATTATGTTGGGTTTTTATGTTTGTGTGTTTTGGTTTGGACAATGGCTATCTTATTTATTACCTTTGCTTTTTTTAGTTTTTATAAACTTTCCCAAATTAGGAAAGTACCTTATTGTTATGAATTATCTTTTTTTTCTTTATATACTTGTAACTTTTCCCGGTTTATTCGATAGCAGTTTATTAAAACCAATAATATCCGGAGCTGTTTCTCATCCGTTATTTATTCAAATATCAACAAGTACACCTGTTAAATTAATAATATTGCCAGCTTTTAATTCATTATTTATATGGTTAGGCTATTTAATCGCACCATTAAAAAAAAGTGAAGGTTATGGATTTGCCATTACCACTAATGAAATTGCACTTCATATTTCTCCTCTCATTTTGTATATACTCGCGCTTATACTATTTGTTTCTCGTTAAATAGTCTTACATACTGAGAGATAGTGGTATTATTTTGAATAAATGACACAAGGTATGGATGTTTTTTTCGTAGGGTTTTATATATTTTTAGAGCATAAAAAATGGTATTTGTTAAGGATTGAGGATCATTTGATTTAAAAAGTAGGCCGAATCCTGTATTTTTAACTAAATAGCGTAGACCAGGAATATCTGAAGCTATTGATGGAACTCCGGAAAGCATTGCCTCTGCTTGGACCAGGTTAAAACAATCCGATCGAGAAGGGGAGATTATAAGAGATATTTTATGATAAAAATATGATAAATCCGTATCGTTGAGAAGTCCGAGAAAAGATATGTATTTTTTATTTTTAGAGATGAGGGTTTTTTGGTTCTCAAAAAAATGTTCATATTCCATATTTGTTTCTCCGGCAAACACAAAGTGGATCTGAGGAATTTTCTTGATAAGATCAGGGATTGCATTAAGAAGAATATCAAAACCTTTTTCTTCAACAAATCTTCCTGCAAAACCGCAAATGATTTTACCCTCTTTTTTTAAATGTGTAAAGGTTTTTTTGATATTATTATCTTGATGAGCTAAATTGTTTGGTATTTCTACGGGTAATAAAAGAGGGGTAAATTTGTTTAGAAAAGGGGAAAGAATTCGAGAGCATATTGCATAATCAAGAGAATAACTCGAAACAATAGTAGCGCAACTACAGGCGATTTTAGTTGAAAAATTAAATATACCTTCAATGATTCTATTACTAATTCCTTTTGGAAGGATTAAATCGCCTTGATGAAAAATTAGAATTTTTTTTCTAAGCATAAATGCTAAACAAGAAACAAATAAAATATTGGTACAAGGAGAGTTTATTAATACGATATTATGTTTAAATAGCAGCTTCAAAAAATATGGAATAAAAAAAATTGAGATGAAAGTTCTGCTTATTTTAACTTGTGGCTTCGTTCGGTAAATTAAAACATTGCCTATGTATTCTTTTTGCGGGAGATTCTTATTGTATTGTGTTGTTAGAACAGTTATTGAAAAATACTTTTCTAGTTTTTTTGTTAAATTAAAAAGCGATTTTGAGATACCCGTCCAATGGGGATAAAAGAAATCGGTTATTATAAGTAACTTGACGTTGTTATTCTGCTTCATTTTTAATAAATTGAACAGCTTTTATTAAGTAGGGAAATTTATATGAATATTGAATTCCCCGATCAAAAATGTTATATATCCAAAAAATATTGCACTTCACTTTATTGTCCTTTGATAAGTAGTTGACTATATCCCAGTTATCTTCTACAAAGATATTCAGACTAAATTTATTTATCATTTTTTCCTTATAAAGATGAGGTTGTTCATTTTTTGAATTGTAATATATGCCGGAAAAAATACGTTTAAATCCATGTTTATTAACCCATTTCAGCAGTTCTGGTCCGAGAAAACTATATCGAGCAGTAATTAAATATGCTTCAATTTTGTTTTGTTTTACTAAACTTTCGATAATATTCATTCCGGGGGCAATAAAAATGCTAGATTTATGAAACTGTTTCCACATCCATTGGGCGAATGAGGAATAAGGATAGTAAAATGCAAGATCTTTTTTATGTAAAAAGGTATTTTTATAGAGAGCTACAATTGGCCGAATAATTCTGGCTGGATTATATAACAGGACTCCATCTAAATCAAAACCTACCCGTAAAGGTTGTTTTTTCATAATGGGTACATTATACTAAATGAATCGTAAGACGTTTAATTAAACTATGCTTCCCATTCTTTTTGAAGTAGGACCAATTAAAATATATACATTTGGTATTTTTCTCACACTCTCTTTTTTTTGGGGAAGTTTTTTATTATGGAAAGTTATTCGATTGAGTTCGTATAAAGAAGATGATATTTTCGATGGACTATTTTTTAGTCTTTTTATAGGGCTTTTTTTTGGAAGAATAGTATATGTTTTACTTCATGGACGTGAATTCGGTTTTAATATTGCGAAGATCGTTCTTATTAATGGATTTCCCGGACTGTCTTTGTTTGGGGGTATTTTTGGTGGTTTTCTCGGTTTACTTTTATTTTTTTCAATTAAAAAAATAAAGTTTTCAGAATTAGTTGATTATTTTATTGCACCGCTTTTTCTGTCAATTGGGATTGGAAAATTCGGTAGTTTTTTTTCAGGTAGTGAAGTCGGTACTCGTACAAAAGTTTTTTTCGCTGTTAAATATGCAAACATGGAAGGTTTACGTCATTTAACTCCATTATATGAAGGAGTTTTGTTTTTTTTGGGAGCATTTCTTGCGTATAAATTACTTTTTTTAATCCGTAAAAACGTGTATCCAAAAAATTTCTCTCTCTTGTTTTTTATTTGGTTTTTTAGTTTAGTTGGAAGTTTACTTGATGGTATTAAGCAATACCATCTATTTATTTATACTTTTAGTTTGAATTATGTCATGTCAATTTTTTTGCTCTTGACATTTAGTTTTTATTTCCTGTATTATTTCAGAAGTTTGATATTAAAAAAGATATTACTTATGATTAATATCATTCAATCTTATGCAAAAAAAATATACAAAAGAATTGCTCATTCAACAAAAAGAAATTCTTCTTAAAGAAAAGAAAAAAACAGTAACTCAAATAGACATATTGAAAAAAGAAGATCCTTTTTCAGATCCGGAACATGCTTCAGATAACGCGGCAGTTGATACTGATGTACGTGAACAAGTTGGGCATGAAACGGTTGTTGCTCAGATTAAAGATCTTGAAAAGCACCTTGATGCTATTCTTCAAGCGATAGTACGGATAGATAAAAAAACATATGGACAATGTCAAAAATGTGATTCTTCTATTCCCTTAGAACGTCTGAAAGTAGTTCCGGAAGCTAGTTATTGTATAGAATGCGAAAAAAAACTAAGGGTTTAGTGAGCTGTTGCATCTAGTATACTGA
Source organism: Candidatus Roizmanbacteria bacterium CG_4_10_14_0_8_um_filter_33_9 (assembly GCA_002785065.1). Taxonomy (GTDB): domain Bacteria; phylum Patescibacteriota; class Microgenomatia; order UBA1406; family GWC2-37-13; genus UM-FILTER-33-9. The sequence goes on along the minus strand of PFLI01000011.1, from coordinate 3,283 downwards.
TATTCATGACAGATATTCCTTCAGCATTATTTTTTAATTTTTCAGTTTATCTTTTTATTCCTTTTCTTCTCGCCCTTATACTTCGAAAAAGAAAAATAT
>PFLI01000011.1:0-3177 GCA_002785065.1 Candidatus Roizmanbacteria bacterium CG_4_10_14_0_8_um_filter_33_9 | reverse complement strand
AGTTGGATACATGCTTGGAGGAGTATTATTAAGTAATCTTTTTGGAAATTTTCTATCGACCGAAATCGTTAATAGTTTTGCTTTTTTTGGAATTTTATTGCTTATATTTACTGTTGGACTGGAAATTCGCTTCGAACAATTACTTCAATTAAAGAAATTTATTATTTGGGGAGGATTGGCTCAGATATTATTGAGCATTTTACTCATAATTCCTGTATCTCAATTATTTTCCTTTAATTTTATTCAATCAGTACTGATTGGAGTTGCACTGTCCTCATCTTCAACATCGCTTGTAGCAAAAATTATTCAAGACAGGGGAGAAGAGGGTTCTTTTCATGGTGAACTCGCAATGGGAATACTTATGTTCCAAGACATAGCCTTTATCCCTTTTATGATAATCTTTACATCGATTACTTCAAAAGTTGTATCTGTAGGTGACATTGCATTTCGAATTTGTGTAGATATGCTTTCATCCTCACTTCTTCTTTTTTTTGTCTATTATTTCGGAAAAAAATTTGTTCCTATTCTTTTTAATAAAATCGCACGGGTATCGAGAGAATTATTAAACTTATTTATTATTTTATTTATTTTTTTAATCGCTTATATTTCATCATTGTTTCATGTCCCGGTATTAATAAGCATCTTTGTAGCCGGTATTCTCATATCTCAAACATCTGAGAATCATCATATATTTTCTCAAATTAGACCTTTTCGTGATATTTTTGCAATTATTTTTTTTATTTATATCGGAACCACAATACAGTTAGGGTCGGTTTTACCGCTACTACCGAATATACTTTTATTCAGTGTGTTTGTTCTCATTTTAAAAGCCCTTATTATATTAGGGATTTTTATTCGTATGAGGCTTCATTCAAAATTATCATTATATATGGCACTATATTTATTTCAAATTGATGAAGATGCATTTATTCTCATGACTTTAGCTTATAAAAACGGTATTTTTACGCATAATCAATATCTCTTTGTTATATCATCTGTATTATTGAGTTTATTAATTACTCCTTATTTTATCGCCAATAAAGAACGCATATATTTTGGACTTAAAGATTTTATACGAAAATACATTCCTTTTTTAAGCCATTTTATTCAATATCGGATAGATCTGGTAGATACTCCAATTGACGTTTTAGATATTAAAAATCATGTTGTTCTTTGCGGATATGGACGGATAGGTTCTTATATTGGAAGAGCTCTTATGTTATCAAACATTCCATTTATTGCAATTGATTACAATTTTGAAATAGTTGAGCGAGCAAAAAGAAACGGCATACAGATAATATACGGTGATCCAACCGATTTTGATATACTTGATTATGCAGAGACAGAGAATGCGATTGCGATTGTTCTTGCTTTACCAGATAGATACTCACAAGAAGCGATTGTGATGACAGCAAAAAAAATGAATAAGAATATTACTATCTTTAGTCGAGTACATAGAAATGTTGATCAGAAACGAATGAGAGATTTAGGCGCAGATATCATTATTCAGCCTGAATTTGAAGCCTCAATGTCAATAATAAAAAAACTTCTCTTGTTGAAAAATGTTCCTAAAGAAGAAATTATTGATAAACTTCATTATTTTAAATTAGAACAAGAAGGAATCTGATATGAAAGGGAACAAGAGGTTAAATTACATTTTAATTTATATATTAACATGTCTCATCGTTTTGATATTTGTTGGGAGAAAAGTATCTAAATCACTATTTTTTAACCCAAAAGACCGTATTCAAGTTCTTGTCTATGGTCAGTATACTCGTCTCTATTCGATTGGTAATTCAGACGGTGTTCATTACGTAATACCATTTGATTCAGATACAAAACTTAAAGTACCCGGAGGGTATGGTTTATATAGAATCGGCGGTCTTTTAAAACTTATTGATTTGAAAAAAGACAAAGAAATATTAAAACGGACTTTTTCTGTAGGTATTTCTTCATATGTATCTTACATACTTTATCCACGAAAATCGACAATATACTATAGCAATAATAAGGTAGAACGTAATCAAGGACTGCCTTCACTATTTACTTTTTTTTGGGAACAATCAAATATTTCTTTTTTTGACAAGATTTATCTTGGATTACGTTTTTTGGGAAAAAAACCGTCAGATTTTACCGAAATTGATATAAAAACTCAAATTATAAATGAGGATAAGGTTTTTTTAGATGCTGTTTTTTCAAAGATGTTTATTGGTTATTTTTATCAAAGAAAATTTAGAGATGAGCAGAAGTCAATTCAATTACTGTTTCAAAATAATTATCAAACAGCTGTATTTTTAAGTAATCTTATTGAAGGAAACGGAATTCGAGTAAACGATATTTCACAGAAAAAAGATGGTGACAATTGTGAAGTGATAGAGTCTACACAAAATCATTTTTCTGAGACAGCTTTAAGTTTGTCACAATTTTTTAATTGTCCACTTAAACAGGGTGAACCAGAGATTTCTGATATAATTCTATATCTAGGTGAAATTGAAAAAAAATGGGAAGTTAATAAATAACATATGTTTGGAATATTTGTGCTACTTTTTGTAATTTCTTTTATAATTGCCTGTTTCTCTATGAAGGATATGGAGATTCCAAAAGAAATTATTCGTTTAATTTCAATTCGTAAGTATAAAGGTTCAATTGTTTTTTTCAAAGGAAAAGTGAAGCATTATTCTTCTGACTCTTCGTCTAAGTCATCGGTTTGAATTCCAATAAGTTCTTCTTTTTCTTCAGAAACATCATTTACCATTTTTTCCCATGCATCAACAACATCTTCTTGATCTTCTTCTGCTTTTTCTTCTTCAAGAGCAAGCTCTTCAAAATTCTTTTGAATATTTTGCGGGAAAGACGGATATTGAGCAACTGATTTTCCTTTTTTTTCTTCCCGAATGAACAAAATGATTTTTGTTATAGTAGCCTCTTTGATATAAGATATATAGTCGCTTTTTGCCTTGATAAAATAAATCAGGCGTTTAGAAAGATCATCTGGCAAAGCCCCAATATAGTTTCCATTCTGATTTCTCACTTCAACCTTTCTTTTTTTTATTCTGAGATCTACTTCTTCACCAATGAATAGATTAGCAAGAACATTTTTTTGTCCCAGATTAGTAAGACTTACGATTTTTGTTTTTCCCTGAACTTCAATAAATAGATCGGGATCAAATGCTTTTT
>PFLI01000151.1 GCA_002785065.1 Candidatus Roizmanbacteria bacterium CG_4_10_14_0_8_um_filter_33_9 | reverse complement strand
GAAACAAACAAGTATTTATCCAGAAGATAATGCTATCGGTCTTGGTGGCATCGTTAATATTTCACTAACTTTGATGAAGAACCTAGTATCATGACAAATATTGAGGAAAGGTTGTTCTACTTCCATTTTGTCACGGTAAAAGAAGGAAGAGTTGGTAACTCAATATCAAGAACAATGTCAACATATCTAGCTCCGATTACTACATAAACGTCACCTTTGGATTTATTATCCCCAGTTTTCTTCGTTACCGATAGCCTAGTTGGTTTTTGACCTTTGGTATTACCAAGCTATCTGGTATTTGGAATCTAACATATCGTAGGTGCATGTTAATGAGTTATTTCGAACTTGTCATAACTTCATCTGTTGGGGTTCCTATTACTTTTCCATAAATATACTGGTCAATGCCGAAATAGGAGAGTTTTCGCAGTCCTTCAAGTTCTAAACCCATTTTTGCATAAAATTCTTTTGCAGTTGGTTGGGAAGCGACCTCCATTTTATGACAACCAGATTGAATTGCAAGTTCTTTCCATTTATCAATAATCTGTTTCCCAATTCCTTTACGTTGATATTTTTTTTTCAATCCCAGCCAACGGCAAAAACTTACTCCTCCGTATGGAGCGTCTATTACTGCAAATCCAACAATTTCTTTTATGCTTTCGTTTTCAGTTGCGGCAATAATAATTTTTTGTTTTTGAGACGTCCACCATTCAAAATTGATCTTTGTATAGATCTTATCTAAAAAATAACGGACGACATTTTTTGTATAACCTGGGAATTCATTTTCGAGAATGTGAGCAAAAACCGGAAGAAAAGAGTCTATTTCCTGTTTGGAAAGGAGAGAAATGGCTATATTCATACTGTATAGTATACACCTCCGAGGTGATAAGAAGGAGTTTTTCTATAACACCTCGGAGGTGTTATAATAATTCTTTATGTACAAAGAGCAAAAAAAGAAAATATACGTTGTTGCAGGAGGTACTTTTGACCATTTCCATAAAGGACATGAACTATTTCTCAAAACTGCTTTTGAAACTGGAGATTATTTAGCAATAGGAATAATATCGGATAAAATGATTGCAGAAAAACCTCTTTCTTATTCCATTGAACCGTTTAACATAAGGAAACAATATGTAGAGCAGTATTTTAAGAGTATTAATGGAAACGTGAAAGTACAAATTATGAAATTGGATGAACCATTTGGAATATCAGTTTCTGATTCTCATATTGATAAAATCATTGTTACTAAAGAGACAAAACCAAATGCGATTATTATCAATAAAATCCGCAGAAAAAATCATTTAAAAGCCCTAAAGATAGTGGTTGTACCCTATGTAAAAGCAGATGATAATCGAAAGATTTCCTCATTTCGTATTCGAAAAGGGGAGATATCCAGGCATGGACACTGTTATAAAAAGTTGTTATTTAGCAAACAAAAATTTTATTTGCCAGATGCTCTGAGAGTATCTTTAAGGGAGCCTTTAGGCCGTGTCTTTTCAACAAAAAAAGAGATAGATGTATATATTAAATCACTCCAAGGCAATAAAAAAACATTTAAACGGAATGAAATGATCATAACAGTTGGAGATATTGTGTCCTTAAGTCTTCTTAACAAAAAAATAGCTCCTTCTTTGATGATATATGACTATATTACCCGAAGGGAAGCCTTATCTGAGAAGCAACAATTATATTTATGTAGTAATACTAAAACAACAATTTACAATCAGGCTGGTACAATAAGACGAAGTGCAATAAAATCGATTTACAAAGCAATGAACACAGTATCAAAAACAAAAGAAAAATATGGAATAAAGGTGATTGGAGAAGAGGATTTGTTAGTGTTACCGACAATACTTATGGCTCCTCTAGGCTCTTTAGTTTGCTATGGACAAAAAGATCTTGGATTTATTGCAGTTACCATAACAGAAAAGACAAAAGAAAAGGTAAAAGAGCTTTTACAAATGTTTACTTGATTTTGATATAATTTACTCTTATGACAAAATACCAACCCAGCCAATTTGAAAAAAAATGGATTGAAACATGGGATAAAAACAAAATCTATCAATCATCTGAGAATGATTACAAAGAAAAGATGTATGTACTCGACATGTTTCCATATCCATCCGGCGCTGGTTTACACGTTGGTCATCCTCGAGGGTACACAGCAACTGACATTCTTTCACGTTATTATCGAATGAATAATTATTCGGTTCTTCATCCTATGGGCTGGGATGCGTTCGGATTACCTGCTGAAAATGCAGCTGTCAAGGCTAAAAAGAATCCAATGGATATGGTGCCTTTGAATATAGCCAATTTTAAACGTCAGATGAAAATGCTTGGTTTTTCATATGATTGGAGCCGTGAATTTTCAACAACAGATCCTTCATACTACAAATGGACGCAGTGGCTTTTTATCCAGTTTTTTAAAATGGGGTTGTTATACAAAAAAAACACGCCGATTAATTACTGTCCAAAATGCAAAACTGGTTTGGCTGAAGAGGAAGTTTTAGCCAATGGGACTCATGAGAGATGTGGTAATAAAATCGAAAAAAAAGATCTTCCTCAATGGCTGTTTCGAATTACTGCATACGCCGATCGATTATTAAAAGATCTGGATGGTTTGAAATGGCCAAAAGGAATCTTGGAGATGCAGAGAAATTGGATTGGGAGGAAAGAGGGGATTGATATTACATATCAAATCGTGGACAATCCGTCGTCATCTGATTTTTTTCGCTCCAGTGGGTTTCCCCCCGATAAATCGGGTTTCCCAAGCCTGTCTTGCCGGCAGGCAGGTCGGAAAAAAACAGATGACCCCTCCATAAACGTTAGTAAATCAACTTTAGGTGAAATAACCTGTTTTACAACCCGTCCAGATACGAATTTTGGAGCGACTTTTATTGTAATTGCACTGGAACATCCATTCGTCGCTTCGCTCCTAAATTCAAAGATCAAATGTCAAATGTCAAAATTGAAGAAAATAAGTGATTATGTTGAGAAAACTAAAACAAAGTCACAAATGGAAAGAGAATCAGAAGGGAGAAAAAAAACTGGTGTGTTTACTGGATTTTATGCAGTTAATAATTTAAACGGACGTTTACTTCCTATTTGGATATCTGATTTTGTTCTTTCTGGATTTGGAACTGGCGCTGTTGTTGGTGTACCTGGACATGATTTACGTGATTTTGAGTTTGCAAAAGAATATGATATTCCAATTATTCGAGTTGTAGTTGGAGCTGACAAAGACAGTTCAGATATAAAACAAAAAGAACAAGTACAAGAAGAAGAGGGGACAATGATTAATTCAGATTTTTTAAACGGAATGGATATTCATGTGGCAATAATTAAAATAATGGATTATTTAGAAGAAAAAGGATGGGGAAAACGAAAGGTTACTTATCATCTTCGCGATTGGATTTTTTCCCGCCAGCGGTATTGGGGGGAACCTATCCCAATGGTTTTTTGCGAGAAATGCGCAAAAAACCAAAGTCAAATATCAAAAGTCAAAAGTCAAATATACAACTTAAAAATTAAAGTTAGTGATGAAGTTATTCAATCAAATGCTGGGTGGTTTCCGATTCCTGAGGATCAGTTACCCTTAGAACTACCATATGTAAAAAGCTATGAGCCGGGTGAGTCGGGTGAATCACCTTTAGCTGGAATTGATACGTTCGTAAAAACAACATGTCCAAATTGCGGTGGTCCAGCAAAACGAGAGACAGATACTATGCCAAATTGGGCAGGAAGTTGTTGGTACTTTCTGCATTTTGCGCTGCAAAATGCAAATCCTAAATCCAAAACCCTAAAACCTAAACAAACTTCAATAAATAATCTACAACATTCTAAACAGAATAATTTGGAATTTAATAATTCTGATTTGATTAGGATTTGGGATTTAAAGTTTGGAGTTTCTATTAAAAAGTGGCTTCCGGTTGACTGGTATTTTGGAGGAGCTGAGCATGCAGTTTTGCATTTGTTATATTCACGATTTTGGGTGAAAGCGCTTCAAGATTTGGGGCTCCTTGACTTTCCAGAACCATTTTTGAGACTACAAAATGTTGGTATGGTTTTGGCAGAAGATCACCACAAAATGAGTAAGTCACTTGGTAATGTAATTAATCCGGACGATGTAGTTTCCGAATATGGAGCCGATTCACTTCGTATGTATGAAATGTTTATGGCACCGTTTTCACAGGAGATTGCTTGGTCTACTAAAACACTGCAGGGAGTATATCGGTTTTTATCACGGGTGTGGAAAATGTATCAAGAATATAAAACTCTAAACCCTAAACCCCAAATTCTAAAAAATGAAACAAATAAAAAATTAATCTCAAAATTAAATAAAACAATTAAAAAAGTGACGAGTGATATTTTGGAGATAAAGTTCAATACAGCTATTGCTTCAATGATGGAGTTTCTTAACGCTTGGGAGGAAGCGATCCAACGTCATTCTGGCACCACTTCTGATTGTCCAGAATCTGATTCTGGAGTCACTCTGTTCCCCAGAATGACGAAGTGTTTATCAGTTGACAATGCAAAGAAGTTTTTAAAAATTTTAGCACCGTTTGCGCCGTTTATCACTGAGGAAATTTGGAATACTGTTTTTGGAGAAACAGAATCAATTCATCTGTCAAACTGGCCAGAAGTAGGGGAAATAGAAGAAGATAAAGAAATAATTATTCCTGTACAGGTAAACGGAAAAATGCGTGGAACTATTGTTATTTCATCATCAGCTACAAAAGAAGAAGTTGAAAAAAAGGCTTTATCTTCTGAGAAAATCAAACAATATATCGGAGGAAAAAACTATACTGTAATCTACGTTTCTGGAAAAATACTTAATTTTGTAGTAAGATAATCGCAGATTTCCGAGATCGTCTAATGGTAGGACCGCAGACTCTGGATCTGCGTATCTACGTTCGAATCGTAGTCTCGGAACAAAAAAGCAATAAATGAGCCCGCTTAGCTGATTTATCGCTTAAGCGTTGTGAGGGTTGATGATTTGATAAAAATAGGACAAACCGGCAGCAGTAGTTATCAAGAGCGAATACGTAATCTTGAGGCAAACGGTTAAGAGAATTGCCGGATATAAATTAAATAAATATTAAATATTTATGAAAAACATTCTAAACATAATCAAAGATTCAAATTACAGCTTTTCGCTTTTTGATCAAAAGCTTGTTGACAAGCTTGAAAACAAAATCACGCTCAAAGACGGCAAGCCGTATGTTGTTTGCGCTATCCGCAACAAAGAAATTGTTTTGAAGCCGGAAGAAGTCGTCCGCCAGCTTTACGCAATGAAACTGCTTGAAGAATACGGCTACCCGAAGCAAAGAATTAAGTTTGAACACGCAATCCATTTTGGTCGTGAGGTGAAGTCTGCCGACATTGTTGTTTTTGACAAAGATCGTCCAACGGTTGAATACATCATTGTTGAAATCAAAAAACCCAAACTCCAAGACGGGAAAAATCAGCTTCGCTCATATACTAACGCTACCGGCGCGCCGATTGCCGTTTGGACCAACGGCGGACAAATTTCACACTACAACCGCAAAGACCCGAATTATTTTGAAGACATTACCGATATTCCCAAAGCCGACCAAACGCTTGAAGATATTCTAAAAGAGAGGTTTACTCTCAAAGATTTAATCATCAAAGATAAAATTCCAAACGAGGGAAAATCGCTCAAAACCATTATTCAGGAAATGGAAGACGAAGTATTGGCAAATGCAGGTGTGGATGTTTTTGAGGAAGTTTTTAAACTGATTTTTACCAAATTATACGATGAGCGCAAAAGCGCCAGAGACAAGGAAATCATTAATTATTTTTTAAATCAGAAAGATTTCCCAATAATTATCGCAGATAAGCCGCGCGTTAAATATGGCGAAAGTAGAGAAAAATCATATGATGAATTAAAAGAGAATATCGGTGAGATTGACGATAGCAAATTTAGAGTGCTCGAATTCCGCAATACCGGCCAATCAGAGGGCGAACTTAAAAAGAAAATTCAAAAACTTTTCGACGAAGCCAAAGCCAAATGGCCGGGAGTTTTTGACGAAGCCAGCCAAATTCAGCTTTCGCCTTCTCATCTTTCCGTTAGCGTTTCCAGCTTGCAGGATATAAAATTATTCAACTCAAATTTACAAATTATAGATGAAGCCTTTGAATACTTAGTCAATAAGTCATCAAAGGGCGAAAAAGGCCAATACTTCACACCTCGCCATGTAATTGATATGTGCGTCAAAATGCTCAATCCCAAAGCGGGCGAATATATGGTGGACACTGCTGCCGGTTCTTGCGGATTTACTGTGCACACTATTTTTCAAATCACTGGACACTTATTCCAAAATACGGATATTTCCGAAGAGGAAAAAGAAAATGTGCTAAAAGTTTTTGGTATTGATTTTGACGAAAAAGTCGTGCGCGTGGCTCGCACCCTAGACCTGATTGCCGGAGACGGAAACACCAATGTTTTACATTTAAACAACTTGGATTATGAACGCTGGAACGAGACAATCCAAAATCGCGACTGGTTGGAAGTGTACGGAGCAGGATTAAAAAGACTTGAAGCCTTACAAAAAGATAAAAGTTCTTACAAAGAATTTAATTTTGATATTCTCATGGCAAATCCGCCTTTTGCCGGAGATATTAAAGAATCCCGCATAATCCACAAATACGATCTTGGCTACAACGATAAAAACAAACCAAAATCAAAAGTCGGGCGTGATATTTTGTTTATTGAAAGAAACTTAAACTTTTTGAAGCCGGGCGGTAGAATGGCGATTGTTTTACCCCAAGGTCGTTTTAATAATACCTCGGACAAAGCAATACGCGAGTACATCGCCGAAAAAGGCAGAATCTTTGCAGTAGTCGGGCTTCATGTAAACACTTTCAAACCGCATACCGGAACAAAAACCAGTGTGCTTTTTGTGCAGAAATGGGA
>PFLI01000065.1:26233-26844 GCA_002785065.1 Candidatus Roizmanbacteria bacterium CG_4_10_14_0_8_um_filter_33_9 | reverse complement strand
CCGTATGGCCGCCATGAATCGGTTGCTACCTTAGTTTCAAAATAAACTCCGTTAGTATTGTTTCTATTGAGAAAGTCAATTGTTTTATTTACTGTTTGATCGAATTTTTTAGGAATATATAGGTTAGGGTATAATTTTTTTAATAGTTGCTGGTAATTAGGTCTTGGTAGTAGGGCAAAAAAAATGAACTGTAAATCTGTACGAACATGTTCGGCATAATACATATATGAAGACGGAAAATAACTATTATCATATTTAACTTGAATTAATGCATTTTTTGGAGGGGTTTTAAGGATATCTTTAGCATATGTATTAAAAATAGATAAATTCTTAATATATTTAATTGTTTTATAATTTTGGGTTGCAAACAATAGCAATAATACTCCTAGAAACAGATGAAAAACATAAGGTATAAGTTTTTTTAATTTACTATTTTTTATATATAAATTTGTAAACTCAAATATTTTAATTTGAATATTATTTAATCCAAAGGAAAAAGGGATAATGAGCAACAAATAAAAAGGAATAAGAAAACGTTCAAATAAAGCAATAGCAAACGGTCTTGATAAAGTAAAGTTTGAGTAATAATAAAAAAAAACATGCGAAGTGAG
>PFLI01000065.1:1723-26226 GCA_002785065.1 Candidatus Roizmanbacteria bacterium CG_4_10_14_0_8_um_filter_33_9 | reverse complement strand
AAAATAAAGTTAAAAAGTATCTTGTAATTTTTAATTAATGTAAATAAGCCGTAGATAATAAAAATGAGTCCTAAAATACGAAAATCATGGAAAATGAAGATAAAACAAGTAACTAAATCAAAAAATTGATTTATAAAATTTGGGACCGATCCTAAATACGCTTTAAATGATCCATATGTAGCTCTCGTTATTAATCTAACAAATCCAAGTAACGTTTTTGCGTTTTCCCAATCCGAGATTGCCCCAAAATAACTAACAATAGGAGTATAAAGATAGAATGATACTCCAATTAAAAATAAACAAACAAGTAAAATTATATTTCGTTTTGATAATTTTTTTAAAAACAAAGTAACTCTACTTTTATGAAGTAAATAAGTCCAACCAGGTACGAATAGAAGAAACATATGATGATTACTGATTTGTAGACCTAATAATAAAAAAATAAAATAGAGGTAACTAATTTTTTTCCTTTTAGTAAACTGGAAAACAAACCATGTTGTGAGAGTAACAAGTAGAGTATGAAGAGCGAAAACTTCTGGAACAAGAGAATATAACCAGACTGGATATAAAAAAACATAAAATCCTGCAGAAAAAAAAGAAACATTTCTATGTATCTTATAAAATCTCAAAATTTTATATATTAATATTGAAGTGAGTACGGTGGAAATAGACGACATAAGACTTATTCTCCAAGGTACTGTAAAAAAAGGAAATATACGTACAATTAGATTTGATAAAAGCGAATATAACGGATATCCGGGTGGATGAGCTACACCCCAAGTCGAACCTACGAGACTAAACTCACTGCTATCACCGCCAAACAAGTATAAGGATGTTCTATTAAGCAAAATAAGAAAAATAATCAAAAAGTAGATAATTAAAAACATAGATTACAATGATAACAAAAAAAGCCAACAAAAGCTGGCTTTTTTTGATTTAATAAATTTTAGGTTACCTTACGCACCAATAACAATATATTCCATTTGGAGTTGTTCCTGCTGTTGCTGGACAAACATCTCCCGCAGTAGTTTGTTCAACAACTTCACCTATTCCATCAGCATTAGTTGTTGAAAACTTAGTATTATTATCCATTCTAAATGATTTTGCCTCAGGTTTATAACATACCGTTACTTTATAGTCTGTTGCTGGATCACCATTTTTACCATTGATAAAAATACGGCTTAATTGAGTTCCTGCAAGTTTAATAAAATCGGTTTTGAGTTCCCCTGAATCTATAATTTCTTGAATAAATGCACTACCTTTATCCGTACTACCAGCAAACCAATCAATTTCACCGCTATGTAATTTTGTTGGATCACTTTCGTCTCTAAATGGAAGCACTCCTCCCTTTAAAGCTGAATAACGAATTGCACCACCATGGATTTCTGCAACGGTGTTTCTAATACCTGTATCAGTACCTTTTCTGATTTGTTCAAGAGGATCAAGCGCTGCTAAAAGTGCAACTGCAAGAGTACCTAATAAAGCGATGACTATTAATAGTTCGATCAGGGTAAAACCCAATAGATTTTTTTTCATATATTTAATAATAGAACAACTTATATGTAATTGTCAATACTATCTTAATATATAAGACAATATCATTTTATCGATGAAGTTAAATTATAAATAGGTGTTATTACCGCAAGGACAAGAAAGCCTACTCCTAAGCCTAAAAAAACAAGAATAAGTGGTTCGATTAGGGTTGTCATTGTCTTTACAGCCATTTCAGACTCCATTTCAAAATATTTGGAAATGCGGGATAAGGTATCATCTAAATGACCGGTTTGCTCTCCTACTGTCGTCATTTGTATTAATATAGGAGGAAATAGTTTTTCGTTTTCAAGAGCAGTTCCTAAAGCAAATCCTTTCTCGACCTGTTTATAAATATGAGTGAACGCATTTTGATACACCATGTTTCCACTCGTATCAATAATAATATTAAGGCTTTCTAGAATGGAAACACCCGAACCAATAAGTATTGATAAAGTGCGAGTAGTATCAACTAAAGCAGAAATAGATACAATTTTTCCGAAAACGGGAAGTTTTAAAGTAAATTCATCAAATGACTGTTTCCCTATTTTGGTATTAAGATATCTTTTTATAAGAATAAAACTTGCAAAAATTCCAAGAAAGATAAAAGGCCAGAATTTGGTTGAAATATTAGATATAAAAATGAGTATTTGAGTTGACATAGGAAGAGTTACATTAAAGTCTTTATAAAGATTAAGCAGTTTTGGAACTACAAAAGTAACCATGACAAACATAACGCCTATCATACCGATAACAACAATTACCGGATAAACTAACGCGCCTTTAATTTTTGATTGAAACTCCCTTTGCTTTTCCAAATTGTCTGCCAGTCGAAGCAAAATCTCACTTATTTTACCAGATGCTTCTCCTGACTTTACAAGTGAAATATAAAGATTGGAAAAATGAGTTGGGTATTTTTGAAGAGCTTTTGAAAAGGTGCTTCCCCCTAAAACATCTTTATAAATATTTTTTATCATTAATAACAAACTTGGTTTTGTTATTTGTTTTTGTAGAATGGAAAAACTATCAATGAGAGTTAGACCTGCATTTAACATAATTGCCAATTGTCTTGTAAAATCAACAATATCTCCGAACCCGATACGATCAAACATTGTCATTAGTTCTGGAAGAAGCGGCTTAATTTCCTGGACTTTTATTGGAACGTAATCGTTTCGTTTTAAATAATCAACAACATCTTGTTCACTGTTTGATTCAATTTTTTGATTGATAACGACACCATTTTTAAGTGCTTTAAACCAATACATACTATTTAATTAATTTCGAAATAATATTAGGACGGATTGCATGACTATGGGCAGTTTCTCTTGAAATAAGACCGTTTTGATATAATTTATATAGATATCGTTCAAAAAGTACCATACCTTTTTCTTCGCCTGTTTCAAGAATGGTATCGATCATAAATGTTTTACCATCACGAATAACAGATGCAATTGATGAAGTATTCATTAGTATTTCAACTGCGGGGACAAGATCGTCATTGGTTGATGAAGGAAGTAGCCGTTGAGCGATAATTGCAATAAGCTCTTGCGAAAGTGTGCTTCTTGTTTGATTTTGTTGGTGAGATGGAAACATGTCAATTATTCGGTCAATCGAATCTTTTGTGGATCCCGTATGAAGGGTTGAAAAAACAAGATGGCCAGTTTCGGCTATTTGCAATGTAGATTGAACAGTCTCATAATCCCTCATCTCCCCTACAAGTACAATGTCAGGATCTTCTCGTAAAACGGATTTAAGTGCAGAATTAAATGAAAGTGTATCTTGATGAATTTCTCTTTGAGAAATAATTGATTTTTCAATTGGATATACGTATTCAACTGGATCTTCGATAGTAATAATATGTTTGGAATGACGAAGGTTAATATCATTAATAATTGCAGCAAGAGAACTTGATTTTCCCTCCCCGGTTGGACCAGTAAAAAGAATAAGTCCTTGATTATAATTGGAAAATGTTTGAAAAATTTTCGGAAGATTTAATTCTGCAAAATTTTTAATCCTATTGGGAATTAGTCGAAACGCTGCTCCAATAGATTTTCTATTTATATAAATATTTATTCTAAATCTTGTACCTGCAAAGTCATATCCGATATCAATTTCCTTATTTTCTAAAAAATATGTTTTTTGTTCAGGAGAAAGTAATGATAAAAGCATTTCCTCAGAAGTTTCAGGTTGGATAATTCCAAAGTTGCGTAAAAAAAGAAGTTTATTTTTAATTCGCAGTGTTGCAAAATAAGGTGCAACAATATGAAGATCTGATGCATTTTTATCAATTGCCACTTGCATTAATTGTTGAATAGTGTTTCTCATACTTCTGCAACTCGTAAAACTTCTTCTAGAGAGGTTATACCTTCGAGAGCTTTTAAATACCCGTCTTGTTTCATAATAATAAGACTATCCTTCTTTGCTTGTGCTTCAATTTCACGCGCTGATGCCTGCTGTAGAATCATTTTATTAATTATTGGAGTTATTTTTAAGACTTCAAATATGGCGATTCTTCCTAAATATCCTGAAAAATTACATTCCACACAACCTTTTCCTCGAGATAACATAATTGGTGATGTTTGATATTTAGCAGGAAGAAGTGGTCCAAGTATAGATTTAATATTTTCTTTAATTGTTTCGACAGGTTCATATTGTTCTTTACAATGTGGGCAGACAGTACGTGAAATACGTTGAGCAACTGATGCATTTAAGACAGATGAAATTAAAAAGGGTTCTGCTCCCAGATCAATAAGCCGTGGTATCGCAGTAGCGGCATCGTTGGTGTGGAGGGTTGAAAAAACAAGATGTCCAGTAAGAGCGGCTTGGATTGCAAGTTGAGCAGTTTCTTTATCCCGGATTTCTCCAACAAGAATAATATTTGGGTCTTGTCGAAGAAATGAACGGAGACCTGCTCCAAATGTTAAACCTGCCTGGGGATTAATTTGTACTTGATTAATACCCACAATTTCATATTCAACCGGATCTTCGAGGGTAACGATATTAACCGATGGTTTATTTAATTTTGTTAAAATAGAATACAGTGTGGTAGTTTTTCCTGAACCAGTGGGTCCGGTAACAAGAATAATGCCATATGGTTTGAGGATTGCTTCTTCTAAGTCTTTATATTGTGTTCCACGAAGTCCAAGTTCATGAAGCATAGGAAGACCACCTGTTTTTTTAAGAATTCTCATAACTATTTTTTCACCGTGTACTGTTGGAAGAGATGATACGCGAAGGTCAACTTCTTCATTTCCAACTTTAAAACTAAAGCGACCATCTTGCGGGATTCTTCGTTCGTCAATTTTCATTTGGGAAAGAATTTTTATTCTTGATGCAAGGGAATCATGAATACTTCTTGGTAAGGTTAGTTTTTCCTGTAAAACTCCGTCGATTCGATAACGAATTCTTGTTTTATCTTCTTGAGGTTCGATATGAATATCTGAAGCACGTCCTTTCATGGCAAATTCAAGGATAGTGTTTACTATTTTTGCTATAGGAGCCTCTTTTACGATAGTGGTAATTTGTTCGCTTGTATTATCTGTATTATATCCCGATACCTCCGCAAGAGCTTCTTTAACCTCTGGAGATAGTCCATGGATATAAACCATATTAATAGATTTAATAATATCTTCTTTATTTCCAAGCGATAAAATAATTCTTTTATTTGTTTTTTTTTCTAAAAAATCATTTAACGAAAAATCAAGCGGATGAGCAGTTGCTACATAAATTGAATCGGTTTTTGAATCATATGAGTAAGGTAATATAATATATTTTCGTGCAATGGATTCAGAAATAAAAGCTAATGCTTCAGGGCTAACAGCAATAGTATTAATATCGACAAATGGGACATGAAGTAATTCAGCTTGAGATTTGAGTATATCGCTTTTTTTAAGCTTTCCATATACGAGCAGATAATCATAAATAGGGAGATTTTTGTTCAATGACTCCATTTCGTATTTATCACCTTCTTCTTGAGTAATAAGCTGCTTTTGTACCAGAGTTTCGATGAATTGTTTTGGTGGAATATTCATTCTTTAAATATAGATATATTTTTGTTAGAATGCAATAACATATGCTTCCTATTATTCTTTGTTCTCAAACTAAAGAAGACACTGAAAACTATCTTAATGCATTTATTCGTAAACACCTTATTAATTCAACCCATATTTACAGATTTATACCTGAAAAAACTGAGCTAACCATAGAAGAAGTAAAAAGCATTCTGAAATTATTTACGATACGTTTTCCAAGTGATCGGTTATTTATTTTTTATAGGTTTGAGAGTACTTCTTGGGAAGTTCAAAATATGCTACTTAAAGTTTTGGAAGAAAAAAAAGACTTAAATCATATTGTTCTTATAACTTCTAATCTGTATTCTTTGCTTCCGACAATTCGTTCCAGAGCGAAAGTAGTTTCCGTTAAAATCACTAATACAGTTGCAAATCATGTAAATGAAATACCCCCTCTTTTGGACTTTCTTATTGAAAATAAAAAGAGGAATCCATTATGTCACGATCAATTAGCGAACATTAAAAAAGAAGATGTATTGAAATATATTAATGAATTTATTTATTATTTTGCAAACAAGTTACGTCATTCTGGCACCACTTCTGATTGTCCAGAATCTACGGATCCTGGAGTCATCCCACAGAGCGGGATTCCCCAGGATGACATTTACCCCGAAATTTTAAAATATCTTTTTTTTATTAAACATAAAATAGAAAACAATAATCTCAATGTTGCACTTGCATTGGACAATCTCTTGCTTTTTATTGAGAAGAAGGTTACTATAAATATATAGATTATGAAAAAAGCATTCTCGTTGGTTGAGATATTGGTTGTAATTGCAATAATTGCCATATTAACAACACTTCTTTTACCCAACTATATTGAATCGCGGCAGCGAACAAGAGATGTTCAGAGGAAGTCAGACTTAAGACAGTTACAAAATGCTCTTGAATTATATAAACAGAATCAGACTCCTCAATTATATCCATCTATTATTCCTGCACTTCCATGCAATACTTGGTCTTCAGGCACGATTGTTTATATGAATAAAGTTCCTAAAGATCCAAGCTCTAACTGTCCAGCTGCATCAGCAAGAAAATATTATTATTCAACAAACGATGATGATAGTACATATACTATGTATGCATGTTTAGATAATGTTGGGGATATAGACGTTGAATCATGTCCAGGTGATTTTAATACGGTGACAGGATATACATGTTCGTCAAACAAATGTTATAAAGTTCTCCAACCTTAATACATATATGAAAAATAAACAATTTGGCTTTACTTTACTCGAAATGCTTGTTGTCTTAGGAATAATTGGCGTGATTATGACAATTATTACCTCTTCATTTTCAACTGCTCAAAAAAAAGCAAGAGATACAAAGCGAAAGACAGATATAAATACGATCCAAAAAGCAGTTGAGCAATATTATTCAGTTTGTGGTTACAAATATCCTACGCCTATTAACACACCTGATATCGGTTCTGTTTATTGTGAAGACCCTTCTACAGTTATTATGACTTTAGCTCCAAAAGATCCAAAAACAGATGATCCATATGTATATACTGCTCCAGACGATGGGGTATCATATTCATTATGTATTCCGACTCGTGAAGCGGCGCGAGTTTTTGAATCCGAAGAAAGCGTAAGTACATTTTGTGTTTCCAATCAACAATAATATGCAAAAATCTTTTACATTGGTTGAAATATTAGTTGTAACAACCATTATTGGGTTTCTTGCCGTTGCCGGTATTGTTTCATATACTCAGTTTTTAAAGCAATCTCGTGATGCTCGGAGAAAAGCCGATGTTGAATTAATTCGTTCCGCCTTGGAAATGTACAAGAGCAGTAATGACCTATACCCTACATCCCCTGTTTCTCCTCCGGGTTTACCATTTGGAGCAGCATTAGTCGATGCATCAGGAAACACATATATGTCCAAGATACCTACTGATCCTAAGCAAAGTGAATTATACTATTACTTTTCAGATGGTAATACATATACTTTTGGAGTTCACCTAGAAAGCGGAAGCTTCACTGTTTGTTCTCCAATTCCATCGTGTCATAGTACTGATGCGTATTGTAATTATTGTATGGGGCCATATGGTCAACTTTAATATATGAAATCTTCATCTTTAAAAGGTTTTACGCTGATTGAGCTTATAGTTGTGATTGTTATTATTGCTATATTCTCAACTATTTCTCTTTCAACTATTAACCGTTTTACGAATGAAAAACAATTGAAAAATGAAACTAAAAAAGTTATGACAATTCTTGAACTTACCAAGTCAAAAACCAACTCAGGAGATCGTTCTTTATGTACACCATTTAATGAATCAAGCGTACCTGAAGTTCAAGATTTTACTTTTCAGGTTGATGTGGCAGGAAAATCGTATCAAATTATTCCTCACTGTATAGAAAGTGATCCTCAATCGATTACGTATGCTGTATCTAATAATATATATATTTATCCAAATTCAATAGATTTTAATCCGAATTATGGAAAAGTTACCTGTACATGTTTTGTAGTTAAAAGTGAGATTCTCGATAAATGCAATTATATTAAAGTATCTGCTAACTCTATTATTAGTGATGGGTTTTGCTCAACTTGTAGCAACTGTGTTACTAATTGTACCTGTCCTTAATGTGCAGCTATAAATTAAAATTAAATGTAGCTTTTTCATTAATTGAGGTTCTTATATTTATTACCATTTTAAGTCTCTTTTTTGTTGTAGCAGTAAGAGTTATGATAGCTTCTCTTCGAGTTTCTAAAGTCAATGAACATAAAATTTTTGCAAAACATTATGCTGATGAGCTGTATGAATGGTTAAGTGCAGAAAAAGAATTAAATTGGGGAGGCAACAATACAGATACAACCTCTTTTACATATAAAGCGTCACAATTACCATACACATTTTGTTTTAATACCTCACCTATTGCCGGGTGGGTTTCGTCTTCCACTATTGACCTTAACAGTTGTCCATTCACTTTAAATATAATGTATCGTCGGTATGTCACATTAACTCCTCTAACAGTTTCTGAAACTGACGCATACATTGATAAAGTTAATGTTTCGATTATAGTAGAGTGGACCGAATCAGGTACAGTATATCGTGTTCCAATTAATTCGGTATTTTCAATTTGGGAGAAAACATATTAACCATGAAAAAAGGATTTACATTTATTGAAATATTAGTAGTTCTGGCCGTTATTTCTTTTACTCTTCCCTCACTATTTGCAATAATTTTTACAATACTTCAACAAGAAACACGAATTTATGCACTTAAAGATATAAAACAACAAGGCGACTACGCTTTGGAGAATATGAAATTTAACATTCAACAAAAAGGTATTCGTGTTGTTGATGTAACATATACTAACGATGTTTGTCCTATACTTACGAATCCAATAACTACTCCGATACCTACTCCCGCTCCTCGAATTAATGTTATTGATACAGAACTTAATACTTTTTCTTATTATGTTGATTTAGAACATAAAATTGCATCACAAAGCAGTGTAGGAGCTATTTCTTATTTAACAAATACACGAGTAAAAATTCAAAATGAAGGATTTACTTGTTATAGAACGAGTAGTTTTAGTCCTCCAATTATAATAACTTCATTTGATATAACCGATTCCGGTTCAATTTTTACCTTACCATATCATTTTACATTTAAACTTCGTAGTTATTAGTAAGAATACAACTTGACTTTTTGTTTTTTATTAACGATACTGGAATAATGAATAATGACTCAGTTTGCATTGATTTAGGAGAAAAGTTTACCCGAATTGTTGATGCATCTTTTAATAAAGGTAGTATTACTCTAAATGCGGCAGGAATTCAAAATACCGTATCCAATTTTTACTCTGATGATACAGAAAAAAGCTTAACTGCTCAAGCAGAACTTATATCAAAAATGTTTTCAGATTTAAAATTAACTAAACGAAATGTGAACATTGTTGTTCCTGATACATATTCATATTCACAAATTCTTGATTTAGCTTTACTTAACGAAAAAGAGCTGCTATCTGTAGTTAAATATCAAGCAGATCAATTTATTCCCATACCGCTTGATGAAGTTGTTTTAGATATAGAAATATTGACAACAGATAAACAGGCAAAACAAAATAAAGTACTCATTATCGCATGTTCAAAAAAACAAATTGAGAGAGCAGAAAAACTATTTGAAATGTTAAGCTTAATACCGGTTTCTCTTGAAAACGAACATAGCTCAATAGGAAGACTTTTTTCGGAGATTCTTCAATATAAAAATGATAAAAATGATAATTCATATTTAATTATAAATTTTGGGTATTCTTCAAGCTCCATATATTTAATAGACGCTAAATCGTCATTAATTATGATGACACATACAATTAAGCTCGGTTTAGATATTCTTATTAAAGAAATTAAGTTTAATTTAGAAGTTACCGATTCAAAAGCATTGGAATTACTGAAAACTGTGGGTTTTGAAAACAATGCTTCGTATGATATTTCAAAAATAGTATCAAATATTTTAAGGGACTTTGTGAACGAACTATCAAAGTTTATGATTTCTTCAAAAGAAAAACTTGGTTTACGAGTAGAAAAAATGTACTTATTTAATTATTCATCATATGTACTATCCTTTGATAAAAAACTTTCCGAGTTGCTTCAAGTTCCTGTAGATTCATTAATTTTAAAAGATTACATAAAATCCAATCCAATAACTGAATCATTCGGGATAGAAATGACATCTTTTATTGGTGCTATTTCTGGTAATCTCAGATGAAAAAGCGAATTAATTTATTATTATCTAAAAAAAAAGTACATTTTCTTGTACTCTATGGAGACAAGATTAAACTACTTGCTTCAATAATTGGCGTTTTTTGCTTTATTGTTTTTATTTTTCTTACCATTATATTATTAAAAGTAAAAAATAATATTAATTCTATGAACGATAAAAAAAAATTGTATCTTGCTTTTCTTGTTGATAATAAGGATTCAGAAGCAAATGTACGTTATTTTAAAAGTAAAGAATCACAATTAACAACTTTTATGAAAGATGATGCAAATTTTTTACCGTATTATACTATTCTAAAAGAAGCCGTAACATCTTCATCATCTACCCAATCGGCTTTATTAGATAGCGTCTTAATAAATAAGCTACGAGATACATCATTTACTGTTAAATTTTCAAATTATCACAATATGATCTCATTTATTAAATTTATTGAGTCAAATGATTTTTTATCAAAATTTAGTCAATTAAGTTTGGCAAATTTTACTCTTAATTTAAAGACTTTAGGAATTAGTTCCTATAAATATCAATTACAGTTCAGAGGTAGGTTCAATCAAATACAATGAATAAATTAAAAATTAAACAAATTCAGTTTTTTGTTAAAGACAACTGGATAATTCTTTTAACTATATTTGTTTTATTTATTATGACAATGTTAGTTAATTATTCTTATAGTGCATTAATATCTGCTCGAATAGAAGAAGCCAATCTTACAAGTGAAATAAAGCTTTTAAAAAACCGAGCTGATATTATTAAAGCAAATTCTCAGTTGAAAATGGAACAAATAACTATTTACAACAAGATTCTATCAGCGCTTATTCCTGAAAATGAAGACTTTTTTACAATTATATATGCCCTTGAAAAGATAAGCCAAGAGACGGGATTTTTCATTTCTAATTACACGATTAACATTTCATCTACCAAAAATAAAATATCAATGAATGTTGCCGGAAAAGGAAATGCAAATACCTTTATGGAGTTTTTGAAGAACTATAATTATATCGGTGGAAGACTTGCAACTAGTGAGACTATACAATTTTCTGGAACGAATGTAAATACACAAGTAAATTTAAATTTTTATAATAAAAAATATATTCTAGGTCAAGAACTGGTTCCAAAACTTGACTTAAAAGATCTGGCATTATTACTAGAAATTAAAGATAAGGTTAAGATTAATTTCGAAGATACACAAGAATCTTTAGGGACAGATTACGAAATTACCGATAATCCATTTCAATAAGATAGCTTTTTAACGTTATTTTGTTTTGGTTGTGGCAGCTTTATTTTTAAGCAGCTTCCTCATTCCTTCTGAAATTAATGCACCTTTCAATTTCCAAGAAGTAAATTTTTGTTCGTCAATTTCGAATATTTTTGGCTCCACCATTGGATTATAGAATCCTATTTTTTCAATATAAGCTCCATCTCTCTTTTTCCTTTTATCAAGAACAACTATGCGATAACTTGGTTGACCTTTTTTTCCAAATCTCATTAATCTTATTGTTGCAGGCATATTTCTTTATTAAAAATGTAATTTTGGTGTTTATCGTTCCAAAACATAATTATACTTTATTCTTTTAGTTTTTCCAGTGCATTTTTTGCTGCTGCTTCCTCAGCTTCTTTTTTTGAAGAACCTTTTCCTTGTCCTAAAAACTCTGAATCAAAGTTTACGGATACTAAAAATTCTTTTTTGTGTTCAGGTCCTTTTTCTTCTTGTGTTGTATAAATAGGTAGTTTTCGATATTTTGCCTGTATATATTCTTGTAATCGACTTTTTGGAGATAAATATAATTTGTTTTTAACAATATAGTCTAATTTGCCTTTAAAAAGCCACTCAACGATAAATGTGTATGCAACGTCAAACCCTTTATCAATAAAAATTGCGGCAATAAAAGCTTCAAAGCAATCAGCTAATATATTTTTATTTTCTCGTCCACCGTTAAGTTCTTCTCCTTTTGATAGTAAAACAATCATACCTAAATCTAATTTTTTTCCAACTTCAGCCAAACTTTCGGTTCGAACAACCGATGCTTTAATATCTGTATATGTTCCTTCGTCAAGAAGGGGAAAATTTTTATACAAATAAATTGAAGTAATCAGAGATAGTACACTATCACCGAGAAATTCCAATTTTTCGTTTGAAGGAAATTCCGAATGTTTGTGTTCATTTAAAAAAGAACGATGAATAAAAACATTTTCAACAATTTTTTTATTTATAAACGTAATTTTTATTCTTTTTTCTAGTAATTTTAATAATTTATTCATTTTGGTTTGTGCTCAAAAACAATTTTTCCAAGAACTCCGTTTATAAATGAGAAAGACTTTTCTCCGCCGAGTTCTTTTGCTAGTTCGATTGCTTCATTGATTACAACCTTTTTTGGCTCTTTTGGATTAATAATAAGTTCATAAATCGCAAGTCTTAAAATAGCAAGATCTACTTTTCCGATTTTTTCAATGGGAAATTTTTTAGCATAAAGAACTATTTGTTCATCAACTTCGTGAAGATTTTCAATAATGTTCAACGAATCAATCTCATCCGTATTTAAAAATGTATTTGAGGTATTTTGAAAGGAATAAGCATAAAGGTTTTGGATTATTTTCATCCTTTTTTTATGCCGAACGTCCATAACGGGTTATTTATTACAATATTTACAAATTCGATGAGGTAATTTTGTTTTACCACATTTTTTACAGATGACTAATTTAGCGAGTGTGGTTGATTTATGACTCATTCGTTTGCCTTTTCTCTGTGTTGAGTGCTTTCGTTTTGGTAATGGTGCCATAGAGTAAAAAATAAGTAACTAATTCTTATTATATCTTATTTATATCTGTTTGCAAAGTGTTTCTTAGTCCATCGATATATTTTCAATATCATATTTATTTATTTCTTTTTCCAATTGAGGAAAATGAGATAGAGAAGGATATTTTTTTATAAAATATTCTACACTTTTTTTCACTTTTGAAATCAGATTCATATCTGATAGTGAAGCTATCTTAAGCTTAAGATAGCCGTGTTGTTCAGTTCCCAAAATACTTCCCGATCCTCTTCTTTTAAAATCATATTCTGATAGTTCAAAACCGTTAATGTGTTTTGAAAAAAAGGATAATCTGTTCATAGTTTCAGGGTCATCAGATTCAGTAAATAATAGACAATATGATTGAAGCGTGCTTCTACCGACTCTTCCTCGTAGTTGGTGAAGCTGGGCAAGACCAAAATTTTCCGAACCTTCAATCATCATAATAGTCGCATTTGGAATATCAATACCAACTTCAACCACTGAAGTAGAAACTAAAATATCTATTTGTTTGTTTTTAAACATATTCATGATTTCATTTTTTTCTTTTGGTCTTAATTTTCCATGTAGAAGGCCAATTTGTAACTCTGGAAAGATTTCTTTTTTGATTGTTTCATATTCTTTTTTAACAGCTTTAATCGATGTTTCATTTTCTTCTTCAGACTCACTAATTCGAGGGCATACAATAAATACTTGTTGCTTTTCGTTTTTAACTTTTTTTCGAATCCAATCATATGCATTTTGTCGTTTTTCTGTTGGAACAAGAAATGTTTTTATTAAAATTCTACCTTTTGGAAGAGTTAACAAAACAGAAATATCAAGATCTCCATATAAAGTTAAAGCAACTGTTCTTGGAATGGGTGTGGCAGTCATAGTTAGTAAATGAGGATAATTACTGGAAGATTTTAAAAAAGCTCTTTGTTTAACGCCAAATCTGTGTTGTTCGTCAATGATAACCAATCCAACCTTTTTATATATTGTTGAGTTATTGAGAAGCGCATGTGTTCCGATAACAATTGTTGATTGATCTTGGTTAATTTTTTGCGAACCGGTAATTAATCCAATTTGTATCCCAGTTTTTTCAAATAATTTTGAAAACGTTTCATAATGCTGTTTTGCGAGGATTTCAGTAGGAGCCATAATGAGTGTTTTATATCCGTTTAAACATACAGCATATGCGATTATTGCTGCTACGATTGTTTTTCCTGAACCTACATCTCCCTGAAGAAATCGATTCATTGGATTTAATTTTTGAATATCAGCAATAATCTCATTAAGAGCAGTATTTTGATCAGGAGTTAAAGTAAATGGAAGGTTATGAATAAATATTGAGATCAACTTTTTATTTTTTTCATTTATTTTTATGGGAAATTTTACTTGAATTTCTTTTTGTTCTTTTTTTAATTGTGCGAGTAGTAAAGAAATTACAAACAATTCTTCAAAAGCCAAACGTTCCTTTGCCTTCTGATACATTTCCCCTGAAATAGGAAAATGAATATTTACATATGCTTCTTTGGGTGAAATAAGAGAGTTAAAAGAAGTAATTTCTTTCGGAAGAAGTTCTGGAAACTGTAGTATTTCCAATAAAACATAAGTCAGTTTTTCACGCAGTAATTTAGATGATAGATTTTGTTTTTCGCTATAAACGGGAACAATTTTTCCTGTATGAACGAGCTTGGTATGAAAGTCTGTAATGAGCTCATATTCAAATGGTTGGAATACGAGCTCTCGACCAATAAAAATGACAGTGCCGGAAACAGATATTTTTTTAGTAACAGTAAGAATCCGTATGAGATATGGTTGATTAAACCAATTAACTTCAATACTTCCTGTTTCATCTTTTATTATTATTTTTTGAAGTTGAAGTCCGCTTTTTGAGTAATGATTTCGGGCACTTTTGATTTCGCCTTGAATGGTAGTTTTGTTTCCTAAAACAAGATGTGCAATTGGTGTAATTTGCGAATAGTCTTCGTAACGAGAAGGAAAATAGTTGAGTAAATCGCCAAATGTTTCAATTTCCAACGCTTTAAAACGTTTAATAGTTAAGCTTCTTGTTCGAGGGAGGTTAGAAATGGGAATATCATAAGATGACATACTCTATTATCTCATCAAAAACATAGGAGCGAGTGAGGATATAATAAGCAAAAGCGAAGAAATAAAAATAACCACTTTCCAAATCATCTCTGTCTTAATTTTTTTCTTAAATAGTTTCACATTTTTATTATATCAAATTTTTTTGTATACTTAACTTTATGTATGTTTCAAAACGTAGACGGCAAAGTAAATTAACTATTTTTCCACAAGCGTTTATTTTTATTAAAAAGAATCCATTTATTGTTATTGGTTCAGTAATTGCTTTTATTTTTCTTATTTTTCTTATTCTTTTTGCATGGTTTGGTCGTGATCTTCCTGCTCCAGGAAAATTATCACAAGTCTCTGAAAATGCCACTGTTTTTTATGACCGTGACGGAAAGATTTTGTTTGAAATGTTTAAGGACAAAAATAGGTTACCGTTTAAATTATCCGAAATAAATGACAAATTAAAGCAAGCAACTATTGCTATCGAAGACAAAGGTTTTTATAAACATGGTGGAATCTCACAAATTGGAATTCTTCGTTCATTTATTAATTTACTTCTTACAAGAAAGATTTCCGGAGGAGGGTCAACAATTACACAACAACTTATTAAAACCGTGCTTTTGGATTCAAAGCAAACTGCTTCGCGTAAAATTAAGGAAATTATTTTAGCTATTTCGGTTGAAGGAAAATATACCAAAGACCAGATATTAGAAATGTATCTTAATGAAATTCCCTATGGAGGAAGTTATGTCGGTATTGGATCGGCAGCAAAGGGATATTTTAATAAATCTCCAAAAGAATTAACTATTTTGGAATCTGCAATTCTAGCAGGACTTCCCCAGAGTCCGAGCATATACTCCCCTTTTATAGGAAAAAAAGACGTTTGGAAAACTCGCACAATAGATGTTTTACGTCGTATGCGTGAAGATGGATATATCACATTAAAAGAAGAAAAACAATCAGTCGATAGTATAAATTCCGTTGTTTTTTCCGCAGCAAAAATGTCTATTAACGCACCTCATTTTGTTTTTTACGTTAAAGACCAAATTGAAAAAGAGTTCGGATCAAAAATTCTAGAGCAAGGATTAAAGATAAAAACAACTCTCTCACTTGAAGCTCAAACGTCAATAGAAAAAATTGTAAAAGATGAAATCAATAGTATTAAAGAAGATTATCAAGTTGGAAATGGCGCTGTTGTTGTTCTTGATTCAAAGACAAACGAAATGCTTGCTATGGTTGGTTCATATGACTTTAATGATACAGAATATGGAGCATTTAATGCTTCTTTGGGTCTTCGTCAACCAGGATCAACTATAAAGCCTATTACCTATGTTACTGCATTTGAAAAAGGATATACACCAACAACA
Source organism: Candidatus Roizmanbacteria bacterium CG_4_10_14_0_8_um_filter_33_9 (assembly GCA_002785065.1). Taxonomy (GTDB): domain Bacteria; phylum Patescibacteriota; class Microgenomatia; order UBA1406; family GWC2-37-13; genus UM-FILTER-33-9. The sequence goes on along the minus strand of PFLI01000065.1, from coordinate 9,659 downwards.
ACGCTTATGGATGTTGAGACTACTTTTCCATCTAAAGATCAAGAAGATTATGTTCCAGTGAATTATGATGGAAAATATCATGGACCAGTTCAACTTCGTTTCGCATTAGGTAATTCATTTAATCTTCCTGCAGTAAAATTGTTGGCTATGGTTGGTATTCGTGATTTTATGCAAAGAGCTAGCGATATGGGGCTAAACACCCTTAGCCCAACACAAGAAAATTTGAACAGGTTTGGACTTTCTATTACTCTTGGTGGAGGTGAAGTAACTCTTGTGGATATGACATCTGCTTTTTCTGTATTTGCACGAGGAGGTATCAAAAAAGATATTCAGTCAATTGTTGAAATTAAAGACTATTCGAATAAACTTATTTACTCAGCAAAAAAAAGTCATGAGACAAAACCGATATCCCCGGAATCTGCTTTTCTCATCTCTCATATTTTATCCGATAACAACGCACGTGAAATAGAATTTGGTCTTCGATCTTACTTAAATATCCCAGGGAAAACAGTAGCGGTGAAGACGGGAACAACCGATGATAAACGTGACAACTGGGCAATTGGATATACGAAAGGAATAAGTGTTGGAGTGTGGGTTGGAAATAATGACAATTCAAAAATGAATCCAAAAATTTCATCAGGTGCAACAGGCGCATCGCCTATTTGGTATAAAACTATGCAATATCTTCTTAAAAAGTATGATGACGGCATTATGGATAAACCGAATAAGGTTAAGGCATTACAAATAGATTCATTGTTTGGGGGATTACCTAAAGATGGCAATGGAACTCGATCGGAGTATTTCATCGAAGGCACAGAACCGAAAGATGTATCTTCCTATTATAAAAAACAAAAAATTTCAAAATCAAACGGAAAGCTTGCTAATGATATTGAAATAAAAACAGGCAATTATGAAGAGAAAGACTGTTATGTGGTTACTGAAAATGATCCCATTTCAACCGATGGAAAAAATAGATGGCAGGATGCTATTGATAAATGGGCTCGAGAGCAATCTGATGATAAATGGAAATGTCCAACAGAAATTTCAGATAATCGTTCCGAAGACGTCGTTGTTTCTATTAAATCTCCGTCTGATCGGTCTAAACTTGAAGGGAAAGATATCAATATTAAAGTAAAAATAACTTCGATGTCATCTCTTAAAAATGTAAAAATATGGCTTAATAATCAAGAGATCAAAAACTATAACGAAGATAAAAAAGATATCGAGGAGACAATTAAGGATAAACCGGATGGTGTTTATGAACTTAAAGTCCGTGCTACAAATGATAAAGATAAATCAGGAGAGTCTGCAATTAAATTTGGATTAAATAGAAATTGGAATTATGCAGAGCCAACTGCAGTTCCAACTTCAGCGCCAACCACGACTTCAACACCAACTTCATCCTCAAGTACGGAATAGTGTTAAAACAGTCCTCCTTTGATATAATACTAAGTATGAGTGAAGAAAGAAGTCCAGTAGCTCAACAATATACAATTACCTCCGAATCTCTCGCTCCTCCTTTGATAACCGGGAATTCTACATTACAGTATATTAAATCTTGGTTACGCGCAAGAACAGAAGGATCCTTATGGATTGGTTTGGGTAATGTATATATTGATGCAAAAATATTATACTCTAATAAAATTCACGATCCAAACGCACAAGTGATTCTTACAGGTTATCCACCAGAATTTTCTCCTTTAGCTCAGACTGCATCAATTGTTATTTCTCATTGTGCCAGAAGTTCTGGAGAGCCTTTACACGGCAATGTTACAGTTTCTGCTTTAAAAGAAGATGTTCTACGTACCCCACCCCTTGCAAATATTTTAACTGTTATGGGGCTTGAGATCAAAACTCCAGATAGATTAACACATACATATCAAACCATTAATAATAAAATAGAAGTTCCTCCACCTCCTACAGCATTTATGACTTCACTTTTTGCCGCTGACATGATTAAGGCTCTTGGCATTGAAGAAGTACAATTATTTTTTGATCCTGATCTACAACATATTATGTGGGTAGCTTTAAATGAATTGATGCAAAGTAATTTTGCGGTTGGTAATTGTGCCGATCCGACACCAAATAATTATCATCAAATTCTTAAACAAGCAGGAGGCTTGGGATTGTTTTCTTCAAGATTAAACGACAAGCAAATACTATTTCTTTTATTTGAAAGAATGAAAGATGGTAATACTGCAAAGTCACGAGCTGATTTATTAAGAGAACTTGCCTCAAAACCTGATCCGCAATTAGTTCAATTATCTGAGTTGCCTTTGTATTCTGTAGCCTTACGCGCTTTCGCGCAGTATCAATCATTTAGTACAGGTATAGTTGCTAGATATTATGATTTTAAAGAAAGATTAAAAGTACTTTCGCCTGATGCTCAGTTAGAATTTATTCCTCCAGATGCTACTCAGTTATTTCAAATTGGTGAGCATATGCCTTCATATGTTATTCAAGATACCAATGGTGATACAAGAGTAAGTATCGTTTTTTCTGCTAGTTCGGGTGTTTGCGATAGACATGATGCACCCCTGGGGTGAAATAGATTATCTTGACAAGCTGTATCTTAACTCCATTGATTGATATGACTATTAATCTCTCTTTCTGTATTATTCTGGGTATTTTTCTGAATAAAATCAATATATTTATTTGTATTATGATTAAAATAACTCAAAACAGGTTTTAAATTGATTTGTAAAATATTTTGAGCTATATAGCAACTCATTGATGAATATGGATATTTAATGATTTCTTCTTTTGTATTAATTATGTTGGCAGTATAAGCATTTGTATGTATGTATTTTGATGTATAAACAAGCTGTTCTATCGATAAAATTCGTTTAAAGCGAAACTGAGGTAAAAATACAGGACCTTTTCTCTCATTTTTCACATTATAAAACCTTGTAATTGAATTTATACTATTTGACATAAAAGAAATAATTCCATTTTGTTTTAGTTGTTTCAGTAAAAAATGATAATGATTCGGCATGAGTATAAATGCTACGATATCTACAATGAAAGTAGATCGAAAATGTATTTCATTTAATTTTGCGTCTCTCAGGTTTTTGTCCATCTTTTTAAAAAAAGAATATCTCGGTTTTGATCTGCATGAACGATAGTAGATAAAACTATTAATAATTTAACCTTAGTGGTTTAATTCCTCGCAGCTCTGCTGCGAAAATTGTTTGTCATCCCGATGAAAATCGGGATCCAGAATTATATAGATTCCGGCTTTCGCCGGAATGACACATATAGATGCCCCGATGCTCTGCGTCGGGGAGTATCATTTTATTGGTATGAATGCAACTATACTAAAATATTATTTTTTATCTTTTCAAGTTCAATAAGTGCTTCTTTTTCTGTATAGTTTCTATTGGGTGAGGAAAATATGAGATGTAATGTTACGTTATCCTTATATGTATCTTTAAGGGTGATTTGAGTTATATGAGGAGCGGATTCTTTCGCAATCTGGACGATTTTTGCATATGATTGATTGAGAGGCGTTGTTAAATCAAGCTGGATTGCTGCATAGGGATTGTATGGTTTATAAATAGGCATAAGGCGTGCCTTTTCAATCAGTTTTTCAAAATCAAACTCCGCAGCAAAAACTGAATCAGTCAGCTGCATGTGTTCCATAATTGAGTTTTTGACTTTACCTAACACACCAACAACTACGTTTTCAATTAAAAGATGTGCTTGAACAGTTGAGGAAAAAAACGGATGTGAAGACAGGGTAAATGAGTATTTTTCAACATGTAGTTCTTTTAGCAGTGCTTCAATTAATCCCTTTAAGCTCAAAAAAGAGCCTTTTGTTACTAAAGATAATTTAAACCGTTCTTCAGGAAGGCTTGCTTTTTGAGGTTTATATGTTTTAGCAATTTCAAACAATTTTAAATCGGTTGAGAATCCCCCGTTCTCTTTGATATTTTTAAGCAGTGACGGAATAATCGATACGCGGAGATATTTAATATCCTCTGATATTGTATTAGTAATATGGAGATGATCCGTTTCTTTTAAATCAAACGCAGATAGTAACAATTTGGAATATGCGGAATAATTCATTGTTTCATACCATGTTTGATGCTTTAAATATGTTTTAATAACATTTTGATAATTAAAGATTTGTTCAATATCTTTAGGTTGTTGGATATATGCTAAAGGTGGTAGTTGTCCTGGAATATTATGATATCCATAAATTCGTGCGATCTCTTCAATAATATCTTCTTTTTCATACATATCAAAATAGCGGAAAGTTGGTATGGTTATTTCAAGATTGTCTTGTTTAGTTTTTACCTCAAACTGTAAATCAGTAAGAATTGAAATAATCTGTTTTTTATCCATTGGTACACCTATTTTTTTATGGATAAATGGAATATCAATGCTTATTTTTTTAGAAGTTAGAGGATTTGGATAGAGATCATAAACAGGACTTGCAATTTCTGCTTTTGCGTATGTTTGGTATAATTCTATTCCGCGAAAAAGTGCATCTTGAACAAGCGCAGGATGAGGATTTTTTTCATTAATTGAGGCTGCCATGGTTCGAATTCCATGTTTCATTGATGATCTACGTATTGCTTGAGGATTATTTGATTCTATGAAAAAGACAATGCGTTTTGTTTTGTCAGTCACTACACTATTTGCAGTACCCATGATACCAGGAAAATCGATAATACGACCTGTTCCGTCATCAATGATAATATCAGTCTCATATAGGTCATGCGTTTTTTTATCTAGTGTGGTGATTTTTTCTCCTTTATTTGCATGTCTTAAGATAAATGTATTGGTTTTAATTCGATCATAATCAAACACATGAGTTGGATGACCGATTTCAAGCATGACGTAATTGGTTATATCAACAATATTGCTCAACGAACGAATTCCAGCAGCTTCTAACCGTTTTGTTATAAAATCGGGAGATTTACTTACCGTAATGTTATCCATAACAATTGCCATAAGTCGTTTTGTGAGTTTACCGTTATCTTTAATAGTAAAAGGAAGAATGTTATTTGGTGAAGACGGTTCGAGAAGGATAGGTTTTTTAAATAATGCTGGTATTTCAAATCGATTGAGAATTGTTGATATTTCACGAGCAATGCCAACAACTGACACCGTATCAATGCGATTTGAGGTAATCTCAATATCATACAACCAATCATTTTGAATTTTTTCCACACTTTCAACAGAAGGTCCGCATAAAGATATATATTGCTGTATTTGCGGAGGAGTTGCTTTGGTATCGAGATATTCAAGCAACCAACTATGTAATACTTTGATGTTCATATATTTAAAATTGACTTAAAAATCTCATGTCCCCTGAGTAATAATTTCGAATATCATCGACTCCGTATTTCATCATAATAACCCGTTCGATTCCAAATCCAAACGCCCATCCCGAGTATTTTATAGGATCAATACCTCCCGATATTAATACATTTGGATGCACCATCCCAGTACCTCCCAGTTCAAGCCATCCGGATTTACATATTTTACATTTGACTTTTAGGTCATCCTGAGAAGTCCCGCTATCACGGGATTGTCGAAGGATCCCTGTTCCTTGGCACATGGTACAACTAATATCTACCTCGAAGGATGGTTCGGTAAACTGAAAATGATGCGGTCTGAGTCGAGTTTGTGTATTTTCACCAAAATATTCTTTTGCAAAATAATCAAGAGCACCTTTTAAATGAGTGATATTTATATCAGTATCAACACAAAGTCCTTCAAATTGATGAAACATTGGAGTATGTGTCGCATCCCAATTGGGCCGATAACACTTTCCAATATTTATCATGCGAATAGGTGGTTTTTTAAGTCTCCACATTTCTCGAATCTGACCTGACGAAGTATGGGGAGTTAAAATCATTTTTCCGTATGTTGGATGCGGTTCTCCGTTAACAAATGTCGTTTCAAAGTCATCGCGTGCTGGATGAGTTTTTGGCATATTAAGAGTGTCAAATGCAAGATACTCCCACTCAACTTCTGGATATGACATTCGTATAAATCCGAGTTTTGAAAATATCGAACTTATTTCTGTAATAGCGATTGTGATTGGATGGAGAGTTCCCGTTTTAATAGATGTTCCGGGCATGGTAACATCGATATTTTTATCATCTATTTTTTGAGATAATAGCTGTTTTTTTTGATTAATGAGTGTTATAACTTCCTGTTTTAATGCATTAATATTTATTCCAACAGTCTTTCTTTTTTCAGGTATAATGTTTTTGAGCTGTTTTAATAATGAATTAATAAGACCATTTCGTCCAAGAAGTTCTGTTTCTGTTTTGATAAGCTCGGATAAAGAAGATGAATTTACGATAAAATCAATTGCTTTCTTTTTTTCATTTGTTACATCTATTTCCATATAGTATATAAGTATACTGTAGGATAATCTAATTTTAAACGTTATTTTGAAGTTACTTTTTTACTTCTTCAACTATCTTGGCAAAAACAGAAGGATATTCATTAGCAATTTGTGAAAGTATTTTTCTATCAACGCCTACTTTTTTAGTCGTGAGCATATGAATGAATTTGCTGTATTTCAAATCAAACTGTTTTAATGCGGCATTTAATCGAATAATCCAAAGAGTTCTGAAATTTCTCTTATTTTCTTTTCTTCCGGTAAAAGCGTATTCACCTGCGTGTAGGACTGCTTCTTTTGCTTTTTTAAACTGTTTGTGACGCGTCATCCAATAGCCTTTAGCAAGGTCTAAAATTTTTTTATGTTTTCTTCTTGTATGAACTCCTCCTTTAACGCGAACCATAAGATTTTTTTTATTAAATTATTAATATTAATTTTTTTTCTTAGTCATTACTTTAACCCCAACATCTTTTTCACTTTTATTGCAAATTTTCCAACTAATGGTTTCATTTTTTTAAGTCTTCTCAAGTTTCTTTTTCCTTTGACAGTTCGAAGGTGTCTGAAACCTTTTTGTCTGTGCATTACCTTACCATTTTTTGTAACTCGAAATCTGCTTGCTGCAGATTTTCTTGTTTTTTGTTTTACTTTCATAAATAGTATTAAACTGTCATGCTGAACTGTTTCAGCATCTTTTAGATCCTGAAATATATTCAGGATGACAAATAAATAATGTTAATATTTGTCACTTTTTTCTTGCGACAACAGCCCGTATTACTCTTCCTTCAATTCGTGGTTCTTTGGAAACATTTACCTCACCAAGTTGAGTAATATACTTTTTTATTAAATCAAACGCCATTTGTTTTTTTCCCATCTCTCTTCCTTTAAGAGTTAGATTAAGTCTTAGTTGATTTCCTGCTTTTAAAAACTCTATTCCCTTTTTTACGACTCTATCAAAATCAGCCGGACCAATAAATAAAGATAATTTTAAATCTTTAACAATACTTTTTTTAATACCTTTTCGTGCTTCCTTAGACTTTTTTTCCTCTTGATACAAAAATTTCTTAAAATCTATAATTTTTGCAACAGGTGGGTCTGCGTGTTGTGCTATTAATACTAAGTCTTCATCGCGTTCCTGGGCTTGTAAAAGCGCTTCCTGTTTAGTAATTACTCCCAACAATTTACCTTTACTATCAATAACACGAAGCATTGGAGCTTCAATACGATAGTTGAGTACATAATACTTTTTTGGTGGTCTGCTATTAAAGGTATTTCTCAATGGTGCTTTTCAATTCGGAAATAAAGTCATAGAGAAGTATTTGATTTCGATTTTCTCCTTCCCTACTTCGCAAAGAAATAACATACTGAGTTTCTTTATCTTGCGATTTTTCTATTTCCTTATCACCTATTATAATCATAAAAGATACTTTTTGCAAGGTCGATTGTCGGATTTTTTTTCCTATCGTCGCATTTTCATCATTAAGATGTGCTCGTATATTATTTTTAAGCAATATATCCGTAACTTTTTTTGCATAATCATTATGTTTTTCAGATATTGTCAATACTTCAACTTGA
>PFLI01000065.1:0-1709 GCA_002785065.1 Candidatus Roizmanbacteria bacterium CG_4_10_14_0_8_um_filter_33_9 | reverse complement strand
CAGTGGAAACGCTCCTTTATAATGTTCAATAAGAAATGCCATGGTACGTTCAAAACAACCGAGTGATGCTCGATGTATAACAATGGGTTCTTTTTCAAGACCGTTTTCATCAATATATGTCAATGAAAAACGTTTCGGCATGACAAAATCATACTGAACAGTAAATGCAGTATCTTCTTTACCATTTACGTTTTTCATCTGAACATCGATTTTTGGTCCGTAAAAAGCAGCCTCATTTTGAGCTTCGTAGTATGGCGCTTTTGTTTCTATTAAAACTTCCCGCAAAACCTGCTCTGCCTGATCCCAAGAGTTATCATCTTTATAATACTTTTTGCTGTCTTTTCTTTCTCCTAGCGATAATCGGTAACGATAATCCACTCCCTTTTTAAGGCCGAGGGCGCTATTTACATAATCTATTAGTTTAAGCACTTGTTTAATCTCTTGTTTTGCTTGTTCTTTCGAACATATAATATGTGCATCGGCGAGCATAAACATGCGTAGCCGAATAAGTCCAGTTAATTCTCCGCTCTTTTCATAGCGAAATTGCGGTGAGATTTCTGCTAATCGGATGGGAAGCTCTTTATAACTATGCGGAGAAGATTTATACAGCATAAAATGATGTGGACATGTCATGGGTCGAAGTATAAGTTCTTCATTATCAACGATCATCGGTGGATACATTGTCTCTTTGTAATAGGGATAATGACCAGACATTCGGTATAAATCAACTTTTGCGATTGGAGGAGTAATTACATGTTGATATCCTCTTTTTATTTCTTCATCAACAATAAATCGTTCAAGTATGCGTTTTAGTGTGGCTCCTTTTGCTGTAAACATAGGAAGACCCTTACCGACAAGATCTGAAAAAACAAAAAGTCCTAAATCAGCTCCCAGCTTTCTGTGGTCTCTTTTTTTTGCCTCTTCAAGTTGTAAAAGATATTGTTGAAGCTCTTCTTTTGTTGGCCAGATTGTTCCATAGACACGAGTTAACATTTTATTTTTTTCATCACCATGCCAATATGCACCTGCAATCGAGAGAAGTTTAAAATGTTTCAACTCTTTTTTTGGATCTTCAACATGTCCGCCTTCGCAAAGGTCCGAATATTCCCCTGCTTGATAAAAGCTAATTTTTTGACCATCTTTTGCAAAAGTGTCGATAAGTTCGTGTTTGTATTCATTACCTGGATATTCTTTTTTTGCATCCTCAGGTGATTTTTCGTACCGAGTAAATTTAACCCAAGTTTTTGCAATTTCGTGCATTTTTTGTTCAATCCGGGAAAAGTCGTTTTCAGAAATTTTTATATCACCGAAATCAAAGTCAAAATAAAACCCATTTTCAATAGCAGGACCTATTGTTCTTTTGGAGTCTGGCCATATTTGAATAACTGCAGCAGCCAAAAGGTGTGCCGCAGAATGTCTAAGATTGTCTAAATTTTTGTTGTCCATATAGTTTGATTATACACTGATAAATTATAATGTAGCTATAAAAAAACCTCCTTTCGGAGGGTGTGTGCTACAAAAAACTACCCTCCTTAACAGGAGAAAGTAGTTTTTGAAAGATTATATTGAAAAAGTGTAATTCGAATTAACATATCTAATTCATTATACAAAATAATTTAAGTATTGTCAATTAAGTGTTAAAGTCGGGTACATCGGTAACAGTTTCTGTTTGTTAACTTGTAACTGATAATACTCAAAAGGTGACATGT
>PFLI01000063.1 GCA_002785065.1 Candidatus Roizmanbacteria bacterium CG_4_10_14_0_8_um_filter_33_9 | reverse complement strand
TTTATGGGAGACAGCTGATTTATCATAGCATCATATTATTTTAAATAAATTTTTTAACTATATAACTAATGACTATATTTATATTTCTTTTTTAATATCATCCCGAATTTATTTCGGGATCTTCTCAAGATGCCGAAACGAGTTCGGCATGACACTAAACTATATTTTTATTAAATATATAATTTGTTTATTCATACCTTAATGCTTCAATAGGCTGCAAACGCGCAGCTTTCTGAGCCGGATACCACCCAAACAATATTCCAATTGCAACTGAAACAATAAAAGCCAATGATATAGATGAAAAAGATAAAAGAAAAGCCATTCCGGTTAGTTTTGAAATGACAAAAGATAAAATGATCCCTAACAGCACACCAATAATTCCGCCGCTAAATGTCAGAATAATGGATTCAATAAGAAACTGGGTAATAATTGTTTTTTTCTTTGCTCCTAATGCTTTACGCAGCCCGATTTCCCTTGTCCGTTCTGTCACAGTAACAAGCATTATATTCATTATTCCAATGCCGCCTACGAGCAATGAAATCGCAGCAATACCCGAAAGAAGAAGAGTAAATGTACCCGTTGTTGATGAAACAGTATTTAATATATCCTGTTGCGACATAATGGAAAAATCTGCTTCAGTCGGATCGTTAAGTTTATGTTGTGCAAGTAACAAATAGCCGACTTCATTTTGAGCATCTGTCATAACTTCTGCGTTATTTGCCTCAAGCGCTATCGAAGTAAGATGATTTACACCAAAAAGTTGTTTTTGAGCTGTTGTCAAAGGCACATAAATCACATCATCTTGATTCATAAACCCGCTTCCTCCTTTTGAGACAGTAACACCGATTATAGATAAAGTCTGACTGCCAACGCGTACTTTTTGTCCAATCACATCGGCTTCTTCACCAAATAAATCAGTGACAACCTGCGGACCTAGAACCGCTACTTTAGTCATACTATCAACATCTCTTTGAGTAATGAAGTTTCCGGTAGCGATTGATACTTTATGAACTTCTAAATAACTAGGAGTGGCGCCAATTACTTGGGTATTTGTATTTGCTGAGCCTGTTCTCACCTGAGTTCGTTGCGTAAATTCAGGTGAAACTGTTTTAACTGTTGTTATTTGAGACGATGCGCTTATTGCTTTTGCATCATCGAGTTTTAACGTTGTTCTACTTCCTTGTGCTTGTCTTACTCCTCCTTGGCTAGATGATCCTGGAGAAACGGTGAGCAGATTGGAACCAAGTGATTGGATTTGGGAGGAAATTGCCTGTTGACTCGCTTGACCAAGCGAAACCAGGGCAATAACGCTTCCAATACCGATAACAATTCCTAAAATCGCAAGACCAGTTCGCGTTTTGTTTAATGTCAGTGTACCTAAACTTTCTACACATTGTTCAATAAGGGTATTCATTTTTTTCTGATATCGTCAATTAA
>PFLI01000121.1 GCA_002785065.1 Candidatus Roizmanbacteria bacterium CG_4_10_14_0_8_um_filter_33_9 | reverse complement strand
TTTATCAGGTTCTTTTTTTTCTTCTTCGGGTTTTGATTCTTCAGTTTTGACATTTGAATTTTGATCTTTAGGATTTTTATCGTACATGTGTTGACCGACTTTCTGCAAACTATCAGATAATTCCGTCGTCTTTTTCTCAATATCCTCTTTTGAGCCTTTTTCCAGTATTTCTTTTAACTCTTTTATCTTTTGTTCAATTTCTTCTTTTAATTCTTTTGGCGCTTTATCACCTGCATCTTTGAGTGATTTCTGACTTACATAAATAAGGTTGTCTGCTTTATTTTTTACCTCAATTTTTTCTTTTTCTTCTTTGTCTTCAGATGCATGCTTTTCTGCTTCGGTTTTCATCTTTTCAATCTCATCTTTTGACAACCCAGTAGATCCGGTTATTTTTATTCCCTGAGATTTCCCTGTCGCTTTGTCCTTTGCAGTCACTGATACAATTCCGCTTGCATCAATATCATATACTACTTCAATTTGAGGAACGCCTCGCGGAGCTGGTGGAATTCCATCAAGAACAAACCGGCCTAATGATTTATTATCTCGCGCCATTGGCCTTTCTCCTTGTAGAATATGTATTTCAACTTGTGTTTGATTATCCCCGGCTGTTGAAAATATTTCTGATTTTGATGTGGGAATAGTTGTATTTCGCGTAATCAGTGGAGTCATAACTCCTCCTAATGTTTCGACTCCAAGTGTTAAAGGAGTAACGTCTAAAAGAACTACGTCTTTTGTTTCTCCCGTTAATATACCTGCTTGAACTGCAGCTCCAATTGCAACAACTTCATCAGGATTAACCGATCTATTTGGTTCTTTCTTGAAAAATTCTTTTACTTTTTCAAAAACAAGTGGCATTCTGGTCATTCCTCCAACTAAAACTACTTCGTCAATTTTATCTACACCTACTTTTGCATCTTTTAAACATGCTTTTACTGGTTCAAATGTTTTTTCAACAAGACTTCCTATAAGAGATTCTAGTTTGGCACGAGTTAACTTTGTTACAAAATGCTGTGGTTGGTTATCTTTGACTGTAATGAAAGGTAAATTTATTTCTGCTTCCATTGAAGAAGAAAGTTCAATTTTAGCTTTTTCCGCTGCATCTCGTAATCGTTGTAATGCTTGTGGATCTTTACGAAGATCTACTCCATTTTCTTTTTTATATTCATCCGCAAGAAAGTCCAAAATTACTTTATCAAAATCATCTCCTCCAAGATGAGTATCTCCATTAGTTGCTTTTACTTGGAAAACGCCACTGCCGAGTTCAAGAACGGTAATATCAAACGTACCTCCTCCTAAGTCGTAAACTGCAATTGTATGAGCATGTTGTTTATCAAGACCATACGCAAGAGCTGCTGCAGTAGGTTCGTTTATAATACGGACTACTTCCAAACCTGCAATTTCTCCCGCTTGCTTTGTTGCTTGACGCTGCGAATCATCAAAATATGCAGGAACTGTTATAACGGCTTTTTCCACTTTTTCACCTAAATATGCTTCTGCGTCTGATTTTATTTTTTGTAATA